>JALUWT010000090.1 GCA_027019325.1 Sulfurimonas sp. | reverse complement strand
AGCCATTGTAAGACCAGTAAGTGCAATACGATTACGTGCTCCTGGAGGCTCACTCATCTGACCATAGCACAGTGCAACTTTGTCCAGAACATTCGATTCTTTCATCTCGTAATAAAGGTCATTTCCTTCACGAGTTCTTTCACCAACACCTGCAAATACTGATAAACCTTCATGACCATGCGCAACATTGTGAATAAGCTCCATGATAATAACTGTTTTACCAACACCCGCACCACCGAAGAGCCCAACTTTACCACCTTTTGCATAAGGAGCAAGTAAATCAACAACTTTGATACCTGTCTCAAACATCTCAGTAGTAGTTGACTGGTCAACTAATGGCGGAGGATCACGGTGAATTGACCATGTTGGAGCATCTTCAATCTGCTCACCACCATCAATTGTCTCACCAATAACATTGAAGATACGTCCAAGAACTTTCTCTCCAACAGGAACAGAAATAGGTGCACCTGTAGCAGTTGCATCCATACCACGAACTAAACCTTCACTCATATCCATTGCAATCGTTCTTACACGACCATCACCTAAGTGCGCAGCAACTTCTAAAACTAAACGATGTTCACTACCTTCTAAATTAACTTTAACTTCAACAGCTTCGTTAATTACTGGAAGATAACCATCGAAATCAACATCAACAACAGGACCCATTACCTGGCTAATTTTTCCAATCATATTTTTCTCCATTATTTCATAGACTCCACACCACTAATAATTTCTATCAGCTCGGTAGTAATAGCAGCTTGACGTGCTTTATTAAATTGTACATTTAAGTTTTTCACCATCTCTTTTGCATTGTTCGTTGCTGTATCCATTGCCTGCATACGTGCAGAGTGTTCAGCAGCAACTGAATCAATCAAAGAGTAGTACATATTGTAATTAATATATCTTTCTACTAAAGAATCAAGCATTTTCTCTTCATCTTCAGCTTCAATCTCTAACATAGAACTTGATTGTACTTTATCACAATCAAATGCTTCTGTATCAACAGGTAAAATCGTATTTACATGCAACTCTTGTGTTATCATGTTCTTATACCCATTATATACGATGTGTAGAGCATCAATTTTTCCATCTTTATAATCAGCGATGGACGTCATGATAAAATCATCAGACTTCTCTTTATCTGGTTTAGAACTAAGACCCACAACACTATCAAGCATCTCGACTTCATTGTAGTTAAAAAATTCTATACCTTTTTTACCGATCCCGCGTAAACGCACTTTTACGTTTTTTTCTTTATACTCTTTTAAAAGTCTCTTAACTGCTTTAATTGTTTGAATATTAAAACCGCCACAGAGGCCTTTATCTGCAGTAACGAAAACAATGTCAACCATTTTTGGATTTTCAATCTTTGTAAAACAACGATTATCTAATCCGCCAACTTTGCTACATTTTATGCGTCCAGCTATTTCGGCAATTACCTGATTCATTTTTTGAGCATAGAGACGAGAGCGTTTTGCAAGCTCTTCTGCACGGCGAAGCTTTGCAGTCGATACAAGCTTCATTGCACGTGTCGTCTTTTGAGTGTTAGAAACACTCTTTATCTGTCTCTGAATATCTTTCAAGTTTGCCATAAAATATCCCTTAGTTAGCTACGAAGCTAGCTTTAAACTCTTCAAGTGCTTTGATTAATAATGATCTAGTATCATCATCTAATTTTTTGCTGCTTCTGATATCCTCAAAGATTTGAGGATAAGAAGCTTCAATGAATGGATATAACTCAGCTTCAAAACGAACAACATTTGATGCGTCGATATCGTCTAAGAAACCTTCATTACCAGCAAAAATAATCACAACTTGTTTTTCAACCGGCAGTGGAGAGAATGGTCCTTGTTTAAGAACTTCTACCATTCTTTGTCCACGCTCAAGTTGATTACGAGAAACTTCGTCAAGATCAGATGCAAATTGAGCAAATGCCTGCAGTTCACGATACTGAGCAAGGTCAAGTCTTAAAGTACCAGCAACCTGCTTAGTAGCTTTAATTTGAGCAGCACCACCAACACGAGATACTGAAAGACCAACGTTAATCGCTGGACGTACACCCGAGTTGAAAAGATCAGTCTCAAGGAAGATTTGACCATCAGTAATTGAGATAACATTTGTTGGAATGTATGCCGCAACATCACCCGCTTGTGTCTCAATAATTGGAAGAGCAGTAAGTGAACCTGCACCCTCTTCATCAGACATTTTTGCAGCACGCTCAAGTAAACGAGAGTGAACATAAAAAACATCTCCAGGATATGCTTCACGACCAGGAGGACGACGAAGAATAAGTGACATTTCACGGTATGCAACCGCATGCTTGGAGAGATCATCATATACAATAAGACCATGACGTGCATTGTCACGGAAGTACTCACCCATAGTAACACCCGTATATGGAGCTAAAAATTGGAGTGCAGCAGCTTCAGCAGCAGTTGCAGAAACTATGATTGTATATTCCATTGCACCATGCTCTTCTAAACGACGAACAATTTGCGCAATAGTTGACTCTTTTTGACCAATTGCAACATAGATACATACAACACCATTACCCTTTTGGTTAATGATAGCGTCGAGAGCAACTGTAGTTTTACCAGTTTGTCTGTCCCCAATAATAAGCTCACGTTGCCCACGTCCGATTGGAACAAGTGCGTCAATCGCTTTAATACCAGTTGCTAAGGGCTCATGAACAGATTTTCTGTCCATAATACCAGGTGCTTTTTCTTCTACAAAACGAACTTCTGTAGTCTCAATTGGACCTTTACCATCGATTGGCGCACCAAGTGCATTTACAACACGCCCAAGAAGTGCATCACCAACAGGAACTTTTAAAAGTGTTCCAAGACGTTTTACACTCATACCTTCACAAAGTTTCGCGCCAGACCCAAGAATAACAACACCTACGCTGTTCTCTTCAAGGTTCATTACTAAACCTCTTGTCCCCTCATCGAACTCTACCATCTCTCCTGCCATAACATTGCTTAATCCGTAAACTCGTGCAACACCATCAGCATAAGAAACAATCTTACCTGTTTCATTAATATCAACACTTAGTTCAAAGTTGTCGATACGCTCTTTAATTATTGAGCTGATTTCATCAGCTTGAATTTTTGCTACCACTATTATTCTCCTCTCTTGAAGTTAAATTGCTTTAATTATATGTTCTATAATTTGACTGTCGATTCTATCTTTAGAGAAATTAATCTCAATACCTAAACCTTCTACTTCCACTTTGATTCCATCGAAATCATTTTTTACAAAAGTAAAAGATATAGTAGAATCAAATTTTTTACTTAAACCCTTAGCAAGCTCATTTATAACTTTAGTGTCAATGTCACTATCGCTGTAAACTATACCTTCATAAGTTTTCGTTGTATTTGCTATATCTCTTTTTAATTCCTTTGCAATTGCAGGAATGATGTTTATTCTTTTATTTTCAACCAACAATTTAATAAAGTTGTTTATTTTATCTGATTTAGCAGGCTTTACTGCTTCTAATAATATCTCTGATTTATCTTTAGCTTTGACTTCAGGATTTATAATAATGCTGACAAATTTATCATCTTTAAAAGAGTCTGCCAAAGCATCAAACAAAGATGAAATATTTTGAACTGTTTTTAAGTCAAACTCACCTTTAAGTGCTTTTATATATCTTTTTGCAATCAGTTCTTCCATCTATGCCACCTTTTTCAAAATAACATTTGCCATAGCTTCTCTATCGAAAATTTCTGTACTTTGGTCTAATGTTTCAGCAACAATAGTCTCAACTACATCACGAACCATATTTCTCTGTTCAAAATTTTTCTTAGATGCATGCTGTTTTACCATAGCTTCTAACTCAACATCACACTGAAGCATAATGTTGTCATTCAAAATCCTGTTCTCTTTTTTAGAACTCACTGCTAACTCCTCAGCAAACTTTTCAGCGTCTGAGATTTTAGCAAGTGCCTCTTTTTTTTGAGTTAGTGATTCGTCAAGTTTCTCCTGAACTTTTTTCAATTCATCAGCAATAGCCTGACTTCTTGAAGCAAAAAAGTTCTTTGCCGGTTCTCCTACTAGATACCAAATAAGCCCAGCAAAAAGCAGGAAGTTTACAGTTCTTTGAACTATATCTGACCCTGCATGCTCAGCTTCAGATGCTAATGCATAAGTTGATATCATAAGTAATAATACTAAAATTCTACTCACATTGCATCCTTTATATCTGACTCATTTTAGCTTTTAAAGCTTCTTTAAACATTGGAACTTGACTCATTAAGTCGTCCGTCAACTCTTTTTTAGATTTTGCAAGTGATTGCTCAAATTCTAAATATTCTGACGCGAGTTCAGCACGTTTTGCTTCTAACTTGCTGTCTGCCAATTCCTTAGCATCCGCGATAACTTTTTCTCTTAGGGCCGCAGCTTCTAGTTTAGCATTCATAATTATTGTTTCAGCTTTTACATGAAGTTCATTGATCTCGTTATCATTAGAGCCGACTTTGTCGAGGTCTCTTTTGATATCTTCATCACGCTTTTTCATGAAGCCTATTAATGGATTATAAAGCCAACTATTTAGAACGACTATAAGCGAAACAAATACAACAAATGTAGCCAAAAGTAGTATTGGATTTATATCTAACATAGCACCTCCTAAAAGTTGCGAGATTATACTATGATTAAATTGAAAGGATAGTTAAATGAGAGGGAAAAGTTAATTTTTTGTTATTAATCGATTAAATGTGACAAAAATTCTTCAGCTTCCCCCTGAGAATCAAATTCTACTGTCAGTTTATTTTTCGAAGCTTTAACGTAGAAGCCTAAATCATTGAGCTTCTCTTTTAATTTTGAAAAATCCAAAGTAATTTCATTGTTATCTTTAACAATTACATTAGTTGGGGCTTTTTTCATGTTTTTTATCATAGATTCAACATCTCTGACACTCAGTTTTTGTCCAATAATGGAGTTTACTATCAACTGTTGCTCTTTGTCATCAAGACCAACTAGGACTTTTGCATGACCTGCTGAAATCTTTTTCTCTAAAAGTGATTTTTTTGTTTTTTCCGAGAGCTGCAGTAGTCTCAATGTATTTGTAATATGTGTTCGGCTTTTATGAATCATCGTAGCCAACTCTTCATGCGTAATGTCATGCAGTTTTATAAGTTCATTATAGGCCTCTGATAATTCAATGGAATTGAGCTCTTCTCTTTGAATGTTTTCAATAAGAGCAAATTGACGCATTTTCTGCTCATCAGAATTCAGAACAATTGCTCGGATTTCTTTGAGTTTCGCAAGTTTTGAAGCACGAAATCTTCGCTCACCCGCTATAAGTACATAACCATCAATATCTTCAGTAACTACAATAGGCTGCAGCAGACCATCATTTTTAATTGATTCTGCAAGCTCTGCAAGTGCTACTTCATCAAATGATTTTCTAGGCTGAAAAGGGTTTGGTCGAATCTCTTTTAATGAAATTTCAATGACAGCATCTCTTTGTGTCCCTTCATTTTCATATGCTTCATCCATTTCACCTAAAAGTGCATCTAAACCACGTCCAAGTTTTTGTGTCTTCATTATTTTATAATCGCCTGTGCTAAATTTTGATACGCAATAGAGCCTGCTGATTTTACATCATACAGAATTGCCGGTTTTCCAAAAGATGGAGACTCTGCAAGTTTTACATTCCGAGGAACTACTATATATCTGTCTTGTTCATCTCTGAAGAGCTTCCCTTTAAAATGCTGTCTTAAATCTGCAAATACCTGCTTTGAGAGATTGTTCTGTGCAGAGAACATTGTCGGAATAAAACCTTTTATAGTTAATTTTGGGTTGATTGACTTACGTACCAATTTTACAGTGTTTAAAAGCTGTGCCAGACCCTCCAATGCAAAAAATTCACATTGAATAGGAATGATGACAGAGTTAGAAGCAGAAAGTGCATTGATCGTCATTGGTCCAAGAGCCGGAGGAGAATCTATAATAATGTAATCGTAATCTTTTTGTACATTTGCAATAGCTTTTTTGAGTACAAGCTCACGCCCTTTTGCTTTTTGAGCATCATAGTACTCTTTTTCAATTCCAACAAGACCTATGTTTGAAGGAGCGAGATGCAATGTAGGCAAATCAGACTTTAAAATGATGTCTTTAAGTTTTTTTGTTCCGATAAGGACATGGTAGATGTTAAACTCATAATCATTTCTATGAAATCCCAATGAAGTCGTTGCATTAGCCTGAGGATCAGAGTCTATAAGCAAAACTTTTTTTTCAGCAACAGCGAGTGAAGCTGCTAAATTTACGGCAGTAGTAGTCTTACCTACTCCACCTTTTTGATTTGCTATTACTATTACTTCGCTCATCTTAGACTGTATATCCTCTCGCCGTTTATATTCAAACTACCATCATCGTTCACTGTTGCATCACCTAAAGAAACCTTAACACTATTACTATGTGTGAAAAAATTTTGGTTTCTGTAAAATTCTAACTTATATTTGCTAAAAATCTGCTTCCATAAAACTTTTTTTTCAATATTTATAAAATAATTTTCTAGAAGCAATTTTTTATCTAGCTTGATATCTAACTTAGTAAATCCTTCTGGTGCATCTGTCAAATTTAAGCCGACACCACAAAGAAAGTTCTCACCTACAATGTTTGTAATCATGCCCCCGATTTTTTTATCTTCCAGATACAGATCATTCGGCCATTTCATCCATACTTTTGAGCCAAAGAATGCCAGAGTCTCTTTTAAAAGGTAAGAGAAGTAGATGGATGCCGACTCAAGTTTCAAATCTATGGGCAAAGTATTAATGTTCATAGCAAAAGAGAGAAAAAGATTCCCTTTATATGAATCCCATCTATTTTCACGACTTCCTATGCCATCTGTCTGTAACTCTGCCGAAATTGCAATGGGTGCCTCTAATTTTTTATTTTGAAGCTGCTCTTTTAAATACTTTTGTGTTGAGTCTATTGCATCAAGATAAAGTATCTGCAAGAGTCAACCTTTTACCGTTGATGTAAGCAAGCACGTCCATCTCTTTTTTTGATTCCGGCTGCACACGAAAGACTCTTATGCTCCCTTTTTCACAGCCGACAAGAATACTCTCTTTATCAATACTGAGAATTTCTCCTGCACTGTTTTTAGAGCTTTTCTCTCCAAGGGCTACCTTTTTAAGTTTCAACTTACTTGCAAGATAAATTCCTGGCCAAGGGGTAAAAGCTCTATACTTATTAAAAAATCTCTGCGCATCATCGAAGGCTACAAGACCATCCGCTTTACTTATTTTTTTACAGTGTGTTGCTTGAGATTCATCTTGTTTCAGAGCTTTGTAAGAAGCAAAATTTCTAATGACATCAAGCGTTAAAAGAGTTGCTAGCTGTGTGAGTTTCTCAAACAGTGCTTCTAGCATTTCATCATCAGAGACCTGAATCTTTTCAAGCTTGAGAATATCACCGGTATCAAGTCCCTCTTCCATCAGCATTGCTGTCACACCCGTCTCTTTGTCACCGTTTAAAAGCGTCTGCTGGATTGGTGAAGCTCCGCGATATTGTGGCAGAATCGATGCATGCAGGTTGATGCACGGGGCATGATCGAGTATGGCACGAGGCAGTATCTGTCCATAGGCTGCTACAATAATATAATCACAAGGTATTGTCAAAAGTTCATCAACAACACTCTCCTCACGCAGCCTCTGTGGCTGATAAAGAGAAATGTTATGTTGCAGCGCTGTTGTTTTTACAGGTGGCGGTGTCAAAACTTTTTTGCGTCCGACTGGTTTATCAGGCTGAGTATAGACAGCTATAACAGTGATGTCACTCGCTTCAATAAGCTGTTTTAAAATTTCATCCGCATAATCGGGCGTACCCATAAAGATAATACTCTTCATCACTTGCCTGCCTTTGTAAAAAGTGTACCGCCTTCATGCAGACCATCAAGCATAAAACACTTCACATCTTTTAAATCAAAGCCGCTTGCAAGAAATACATCACGTTTGTCTTCAAGTAGATATGCTGCCGCTTTTAACTTTGTAACGATGCCGCCTGTCGCAAATACATTGTGTGGGGTAACTTCTTGCATGAGCATTGACTCATCTATATTTTCAACGATTTTAAGCACTTTTGCATCAGGGTTTTTATGAGGATCACTGTCATAAAAAGCATCAATATCTGAGAGAATAATGAGCATGTCTGCATCAGTATGCTTTGTGATATAAGCAGAGAGTTGGTCATTATCACCAAGTTCCAACTCATCTGTCGCTGTTGCATCATTTTCATTTACAATTGGTACGACACCATTGTTAAGGAGTGTCTCTACTGTGTTTTTCACCCTCTGAATATCATCCGCTTTATTTAGGTTTGCAGCAGTTACAAGGACCTGTGCAGTGATAATATCATGCATTAGAAATTTTTTTGCGTACTTTCTCATGAGAACAGGCTGACCAATGGCAGCAAGTGCTTGCTTGTTAGATATCACTGTTCGATCGAGCTTAAGCTTTGTATAACCGCCTGCTACTGCACCGGATGAGACTAAAATCACTTCATATTTCTCACGCAATTGGACTAAAAAATCAACAAGTGACTGCATTCTTCCAAGTGCAATTTCACCCTCTTGTGTTAAAACAGCGGATCCAACTTTTACTACAACGCGTTGCATAATTTTCTACTTTCTGTCAGACTGAACTAAGTTAAAGAGTGCGTATTTTACTGCTTCAATATTTTTAGCTGTTGCTGAAGAGATTGGTGCTATAAAATAGGGCTTTTCTCTCTCAAATCCAAGTGTTTCATCCGCACTCTCCTGAATGAAATAAGGCAACTCACTGTCAAAATCAAAATCATTTTTTTGCGATGGAGTTACATCCAGCATCCCAATAAAATCATTAACAAGTTCTTTGACATCTTCAGGTGAGACAATATCAACACGAGTCAATGCAATAGCATACTTAGAGTTTCCTAATTTCTCAGAAAAAGAAGCCACTTCGTTTTTTAAAGTCTCAATCTGCTCTTTAAGCTCACGGTATGAAGCCAAATCAACCATAAACAGCAGTGTTTTAGTTCGCTCAATATGGCGTAAAAACTTAATTCCAAGTCCTTTACCCTCATGTGCCCCACCGATAATACCTGGAATATCTGCCATAACAAATGACTCATAATCCCCAATGTTTACCTGTCCAAGCTTTGGTGTGAGTGTTGTAAACTCATAATTTGCAATCTCCGGACGCGCATTAGAAACTGTAGAGATGAGTGTAGATTTTCCAACGTTTGGAAAACCAACTAAACCTACATCCGCTATGAGTTTGAGATCAAGTTTTATTTGACGCGTCTCCCCTTTTTCACCAGGTTGTGCATATGTCGGTCTTTGGTTTGTCGGTGATTTGAAATGGGTATTGCCAAGGCCGCCTTTACCGCCTTCTAAAAACTTCACTTCTTGACCATGTTCGAGCATATCAAGTAGTACTTCACCACTCTCAGTATCGACAATCTGTGTTCCCGGTGGAACTATTACTATCTTTTTAGCACCTGATTTTCCAGTACAGCGAGAACCCTCTCCCGGGCAACCACCATCTGCTTTTATATGCATCTTTCTTTGAAAATGAGAAAGCGTATGTGTATTGTTGTCACATTTAAACCAGATGTCACCACCTTTTCCACCGTCACCACCATTTGGACCACCATTGAGTACAAATTTTTCACGACGAAATGCTACACATCCTTGTCCACCTTTTCCTGATGAAACTGTTAATTCGACACTATCTGTAAACATTGTATAATCCTTTTTATCTCTCTATCTGAAATACTTAAGAAAAAACTATTATAAAGTAAATTATTAAATATTTTGAAATTTTGTTTTTTGGAAACAGGTTCCGAAGTGTAAGAAAATGTTTGAGCCAAGGCTCAAACAGTTGTAGAATTATGCAGCAGGAATAATTGAAACTTGTTGACGTTTTTTATCTTTTCTCTCAAACGCAACAACACCATCAACTAAAGCAAAAATTGTATGATCTTTTCCCATACCAACATTTTTACCCGGGTGAACTTTTGTTCCACGTTGACGAATGATAATGTTACCAGCTATTACAGCCTCGCCGCCAAATTTTTTTACACCAAGTCTTCTACCAGCTGAGTCACGATTATTCTGTGTACTACCTTGACCTTTCTTATGTGCCATCTTTATCTCCTTAAATTTGGTTCCCAAATTTAAGGGAACCTCTTTTTTCATTTATTTTATTACGCAAAAGGAACAAAGTCCCTTTAGCTACGCTAACGCTATGTTTTCCGTCGATGAAACATTTAGTGTTTCACATGCCCTCTTACTTTAGTAAGTGTCAGCGGAAAGCTCACGCAACGAGTTGCTTTATTTTTATAGCAACAACTATGCAGCTATTTTCGTGATACGAACACGAGTATGATCTCTTCTGAAACCACGTTTAACTTTACTATCTTTACGACGACGTTTTTTGAAAATTACAACTTTCTTGTCACGTCCTTCGCTGATAACTTCAGCAGTCACAACAGCGCCATCAACATATGGAGCTCCCATTTTAAGCTCACCAGCATTTACAGCTAGAACTTCTTTGATTTCGATAGTAGCTTCTGGCTCTAAAGATAATTTGTCTAATGAAAGAACATCACCCTCTTGAACTTTATACTGCTTACCACCATTTTTAATAATTGCGTACATCTATGGTCCTTAA
>JALUWT010000089.1 GCA_027019325.1 Sulfurimonas sp. | reverse complement strand
TTATTGCGTGAGAATATTATTATATCTTATTTTAACAACTGCATTGTTATGGGGTGAAGTTCACTACTCTAAAGTAGAACCCTACAAATTGAAAAATATATCTTCGAATGTTATGGGCGAAGTTTTCTATGTGAATGAAGATCTCATAGGTAAAAAGCTTTCGGCAAAACCTTTTATAAAAATTGATGCAGAGATAGATAAAGCAGAACTTGTTGATGTTAAAACAAAACTACAATATCTTCAAGATACATTGACAATCAATAAAAAGATTTTAAAGAACCTTGTTGAGGTTTTAGAGAAAAAACGTATCAATTATAAAAAAACAGAAGCACTCAAAATCAAATCTCGAATAGATAAAGACAGAGAATTTTATGACCTTATAGTAAGCGAAAACTCTTACAATGCTACACAAAAAGAGGTCTATTCACTTAAAAATTCCATAGCAGATTTAGAGCTGCGACGTATACAACTGCAAAAAAGCATACGCGACAAAAATATAGAACAAAAAGATTTTGTACTCTACTCTGTAGCAGTCAAAGAGGGTCAGGTAGTAAATGTTGCAACACCCCTGGCAAAAGTGGCAGATCTCTCTAAAGGGCTCCTTACAATCTATGTCAATGCTGATGAATTGCCAGGAATAACAAAAAAGAGTGTTTACATCAACGGTAAAAAAACAAATTATAAGGTTTCGAGAGTTTTAGATATTGCAGATGCTGTTAATATATCAAAATACAAAGTGCAGATTATTATCAACCCTCCAAAGATATTTTCTAAACTTGTAAAAGTTGAATTGAAAGAGGAGTAGTATGAAAAGCACGATTACAGCATGTCCGCTTGATTGTTATGATGCTTGTGGTATTGTTTATGACGAAGGGAAGCTCAAAGCATTTAAAGATGGGCATACAAATGGTTTTTTATGCCCACATATCAACCATTATGAGTCTCACGCAAGAATTGAAAAGCCTCGCTATAAAGGCGAAGAGATAAGTATGGAAGCAGCACTTGAAAAACTGCAGGAGCTGTTTGCCTCTACACTTAAATCTGAGATACTTCACTACCGCAGCAGTGGTAATTTTGCACTGATGCAGGGGGTGACTGACCATGTTTTTGCCCAAATGGGAACATACCTTACTGAGGGAACACTCTGTGACGGGGCAGGGGAAGCCGGCATCCTTGAAGGACGCGGAAGCAATAAAAATATGCCTCTTAGTGAAATTGAAAAATCGGAAGTTGTCGTCTTTTGGGGAAGAAATCCACATGTCACTTCTTCACATCTTTTACCACTTTTAAAAGATAAAACCATCATAGTGGTTGATCCGGTAAAGACGAAGATAGCAAAGATGGCAGACCTGCACATTCAGATTAAGCCTCATACAGACATCTTCCTGGCAATGCTTCTCTACCGATTTTTGCATATTGAGGACTCTTGTGATGATGAATTTTTAAAAGCCTTTGCCACTGAATATGAAGATTATTATGAGCTCACGCAGACGATCCGCATTAAAGCGATACTTGAAGATATTGGCATGACGCTTGGAGATATTGGCGATTTTTTGCATCTTGTTGTTGCAAAGAAAACAGCTATTGTCTGTGGTGTGGGTATTCAAAAATATCGTGACGGCGCAGATATTATGCGCGCCATTGATGCGCTTGCTGTTGGACTGGGACTCTTTACAAATGAGGGGTGTGGAGTTGCTTATCTTGGGAACTCAAAAGAGGGTATAAGCTCTCCCTTTGAAACACAAAAAGCAAAAAAAGTCTCTAAGGTCAGTGCTCCTTTCGATGAGTTTAAAACTGTGTTTATTCAAGGAGCAAATCCACTGGCACAGATGCCGGACTCAAATAGAGTAAGAAGTGCTATAAAACGCACTGAAAATGTCATCTATTTTGGACTTTACGAAAATGAAACAAGTGCTATTGCCGACTTGGTTATTCCTGCAAAGACATTTTTAGAAAAAGAGGATGTGCGAACTTCTTACTCGCACAATGGTATGATGCTGATGCATCAACAAAAAGAGAGTGAGACAGGCATTAGCGAATATGATTTGGCAGCTTTTTTGGCAGACGCTTTTGATGTTACTCTTCAAAGTGAAACAGCATATCTGGAGTACTTTAAAAATCATGCCGTTGTGAAAATTGACGGGAGTTTTGAGGTTGAGAACAGAGAGAGTGTTCCTTACAAAGAGGGATTTGATACCGATGATGGTGAATTTCTCTTTTTAGAGGAGTTTGAAGTACCGCAAAAAGTTGATGAGGGTGAGTTTTATCTCATTACACCAAAGTCAGCAAAATCATTGAACTCACAGTTTCACCGTGATTCGCATGTATATTTGCATAGTACTTTGGGCTTTGTTGAGGGCAGTCGTGTAAAACTACTCTCAAACAAAGGTGAAGCAGAGTTCATTGTAAAGGTGAATGATGACCTGCGTGAGGATTGTGTTTTAGTGCATTCCGGTGCAAAAGGGGTCAATAATCTGACAAGTTCGACACACTCCTATGAGGGTAAAAGTGCGATTTACCAAGAAAATTTTGTACGTATATTAAAAATTGATTAAAGAGGAAAATATGGATATTAAAGCAATAGATAAAAAATATGTTCTGCCTACATATGCACGCGCTGATGTAGAGTTTGTCAAAGGAGAGAATGCCACACTGTTTGATGCGGATGGGAAAAAATACATCGATTTTACTTCGGGTATCGGCGTTGTTTCGGTTGGGCATGCAAACAAACGAGTCGCTGAGGCACTCTGTAAGCAGGTCTCTGAGATAACACACATCTCTAACCTTTACTACATCGCTCCCCAAGCACTTGCTGCTCAAAAAGTAGTTCAGGCAAGTGGCTATGATATGCAATGCTTTTTTGGAAACTCGGGTGCAGAAGCCAATGAGGGTGCCATTAAAATTGCAAGAAAACATGGCGAGCGCGATGGAAAGATAAAACGCTATAAAATAATTACACTCAACCACTCTTTTCATGGACGTACAATAACCACTGTAAAAGCCACAGGTCAGGAGTCTATGCATAACTATTTTGGTCCTTTCCCTGATGGATTTGTTTATGCTGATGGTCTTGATGAGATTGAGGGTCTACTTGATGACCATACAGCAGGTGTTATGATAGAACTTATTCAAGGTGAGGGTGGTGTTGAGCCTCAAGACAAAGCAAAAGTGCAGGCTCTAGCGAAACTTTTAAAAGAAAAAGAGATTCCTCTCATTGTAGATGAAGTACAGACGGGATGTTACAGAGTCGGAGAGTTTACAGCAAGTCAAGCCTACGGCATTGAGCCTGAGATCATCACTCTTGCAAAAGGTGTTGGCGGTGGCGTACCGGTTGGTATTGTGATGACAACACTCAAAGAGGTGCTCTCTGCCGGTGATCATGGTTCTACTTTTGGCGGAAATTATCTCTCCAGCCGTGCGGTATGCGAGGTTGTAGATATTTTGGATGAACTTAAAGCAAGCGGTGATTTAGAGATAACATCTCTGCTCTTTAATAAAGCCTTAGAAGCATTTTACAAAGAGCACAGAGATCTCTTTACCCAAAAAGTAGGAATAGGAATGATGTGCGGTCTGCGTACGAAAGATGCCGATACACTTGCTGCGATTATAAACCTGGCACGTGAAAATGGTGTCATGGTTTTAAAAGCAGGAAGAAATACTCTACGATTTTTACCACCACTTACAATTACAAAAGAGGAAATTGATGAAGGCTTTGAAGCTCTCTGTCTTGCTGTTTCTCAGCTTTAGCACTTTTGTTGGAGCAAATGAGAATAATGCATCTTTAGACAGTTATCTCTCGACATATAAACAAGAAGCATTCTCTTATGATTATGAAAAAAATGAGGCAGAGAGTTCTAAGCTGCGTGACTCTTGGATAGCACCAATAAATATTAACTACTCTCTGTCTCGCTCAAAGCCATACGACAAAGAGCAGCAAAATGAGAATGCAGCCATCAAGATGGACCAGCCGATTTTTCAAAGTGGCGGCATCTATTACGGTGTTAAATTCGCAAATGCAAGTAAACGTTATTCGGACTACAGCATAGATGTTGCGAAGCGTAAGATGATAAAAGATGCTGTTGCCCTTTTAATGCAGATAAAACAGACTGCCCTTAAAGAGAAAAAACAGGTACTGCTCATAGAAAACTCAGATATAAATCTCAAACAGAAGCAAGAAGAGTATCTCAGTGGTCAGTTAGATTCGGGTTTTTTAGATAATGCAATTATCCAAAAAAACATCGTTACACAGACGCTTTATGACATCCAAACAGCGAAAGAGAAGCTCATTACACAGTTTCATACACTGAGTGATTTGGACTACAAAACAGCGCATATTCCGCATCTTGAATTTATTACGCAAAAAGATTTCATCAAGCATAATATCGTGTTGAAAAAAACGGGTGCTGAAGTTCTGAAAAATAGATATGCAAAAGATGTCCGCATCGCAAAATATCTTCCAAAAGTAAGTTTTACAGCGGGATATAACTGGCAAAAAACTAAAGGACAGCAGTTTTTTATATATGGTAGACCTCAAAATATTGGTGCAAATGAGTTGCATTTCTATGACTATGGTTTGCGAGCTAGTATTCCGCTTGATATCAATACTTTTCGAGATATTGAATCAGCGAAAGTGGATTATCTCAAATCTAAGATTGTTAAAAAAGATAAAGAGCGGGAATTACAGGCACTTTTTGAGCAGGTAATGCATAACATTGACAACGTAGACAAAAAGATAGCCCTCTCATATGAAAATAAAAAGCTTTATACAAAACTTTTACGAGATACAAAAGAGCTCTATGGCGCGGGGTATAAAACAGAGTATGATGTCAATACTCTGCAAAACTCGTTGGCAATACAGAACCTAGATACAAAAATTTATGAGATTGACAAACAGTTGGAGTTATTGACACTCTATGAGATGTATGTTGATGGTGGAGAGTAGATGAAATTTAGTGAATATATGGCAGAGTGGTTGTATGGTGAAGAGGGATACTATGCGAGCTATAAGAACATTGGTAAAGAGGGAGATTTCTATACGGCAGTCTCAACAAGCAAGTTCTTTGGTGGAACTATTGCGAAGCATATCATAGCACTTGTGGATGAGGGTTTCTTAAAACCTGATGCAACTATCTGTGAGATTGGAGCACACCACGGCTATTTTTTAGCAGATGTCTGTGAATTTCTCTATACGCTGCGACCTGAACTGCTTTCTAGTTTTAATTTTGTCATTGTAGAGCGTTTTGATGAGCTGCAAGAACAGCAGCGTAACTATTTTGCCGAGAGCTTTGGTGATGTTGTACAGATTACACACTATAAATCTCTTAGTGAAATGCATGTGAAAAATGCTTTTTTTATCGCCAATGAGATCTTTGATGCCTTCCCATGTGAACTTTACTATAAAGGTAAAACAGCAAGTGTAGAGCATCACAATGTAGAGTTTGATGTAGTAGATGATGTCTGGGTCAGTGAAAAAGCCAAAAAGTACCATAAAGAGAGAGGTGAAATAGCCATAGGTTATGAAGCCTTTGCAAAAGAGATGGCAGGAGCAGCGGAGCAATTTGAGTTTATGAGTTTTGATTATGGTGAGATGCAGGCACGACCTGATTTTTCACTCCGAATCTACACTAAACATAAAGTACTGCCTTTTTTCTTGTCGGAGGATAATCAAGACTACATTCCAAGAGCAGAGCTTTATAAAAAGTCAGATATTACTTATGATGTGACTTTCGAGCATGTTAAAGACGCCTATGAAGAAGCTGGTGTGAAGTTTGTGGAGTTTAAAGCACAGATGACAGCACTGGTTGATATGGGACTTTTAGACCTGCTAGAGATACTGCAAAAAAATACGGATGAGAAGATTTACAAGCAGGAACTTGAAAAAGCGAAGATGCTCATCATGCCAAACTTCTTAGGGGAACGCTTTAAAATGGTGCGTTTTAGAAAGGCTTAAAGCCCCTCTATCATTTTGAGTAACTCTTCTGGACGGTTTGAGTTTTTAATGGCATTTTCTTTGGAAATGACATTCTTCTGCAGAAGTTCAATTAGCTGCTGTGCCTGTGTCGTCATAAATGTCTCTTGCTGGTTTAACTGCATTTGTGAGTAAATTTGGTGTACTTTATCTTCACGAATCTGATTTTGAATTGCAGGATTTGTAATCAAAATTTCTTGTGTTGCAACTTTACCGCTTCCTATACGAGGAATGAGTGTTTGTGAGATAACAGCGACCAAAGAGGATGCAAGCTGTGCACGAATCTGTGCCTGCTCTTCCCCAGCAAAAACATCGATGATACGGTTAATTGTGCCTGGTGCTGAGTTGGTGTGGAGTGTTCCAAATACCAAGTGACCGGTTTCTGCGGCGGTGAGTGCTGCACCAATGGTTTCGGCATCACGCATCTCCCCGATGAGGATGATATCTGGATCTTGACGGAGTGAGTATTTGAGTGCTGCTGCAAACGAGGCTGTATTACTTCCAACATCACGCTGTGAGAAAAGTGACTTGATATTTTTGTGAACAAACTCAACTGGATCTTCAATGGTGATGATGTGACGGCGTTCTGTCATGTTGATCTCATGCAGCATTGACGCAAGTGTTGTTGATTTACCAGAACCGGTAGGTCCGGTAACTAAAATAAGTCCTTTTTCCCTCTTGATAAGTTCTTTAAAAATTGGAGGATTTCCATACTCATCGAGGGTAGGAACATCAATAGGAATCATACGAAAGGCACAGCCGATTCCGTGAATAGTTCGGTAGTAATTGGCACGAAAACGACCAATGTCTTTTAACTCAAAAGAAAAGTCGAGTTCATTATGCTCTTCAAAATCTTTTTTCTGTTTATCTTCAATGAGCGAGTAAGCCATCTCTTCGACATCGTTAGCAGAAAGTACAGGAAGATTGAGTGCACGCAGCTCTTTATCTATCCTGATTTGCGGTTCACTTCCTACAACAAGGTGCAGGTCTGATGATTTGAATGCTAAAACACTTTTAAGCAGTTTTTTGATGTCCAATCTTTTGTTGACACCTTCAGATGCTGTAACTTCTTCACTCATAAAAAACCCCTATAGATTAAATTTTGTAATATATTCCTGCTCATTATAACCTACTATCACTTCATCGTCAAACTCAACGACGGGTCTTTTTATAAGTAGATTTTCACGGCAGAGCCACTCGATTTTTTGTTTTTGCTCAAGATTGAGTTCTTTGAGTTTCAGGTTTCTGTATGTAGTGCTTCGTGCATTGAAAAGTTTGTTGATGTCTACTTTTTGCAGCCACGCTTCTATTTTTGTGCATGGCAATTCCTGTGTCTTAAAGTCAAAGAGCTCATAAGCGATATTGTGTTTTTTAAAAAATGAGAGTACTTTTTTAACACTATCGCAGTTCTTTATGCCGTATACTTTTATCATTGTGCAGCTTAATCGATGATTTTTGGAACTATGAAGAAGTCATCAGCACTTTTTGGCGCATGTTTGAGTATTTCTTCATGAGTACTTAGATTGGATTGAACAATGTCTTCACGCAGTGGTGTTGCATTGTCACTCATAGTAAAATTTGAATCCACATTGTCTGTGTTTAACTCGCTGAGATTGTCAACAAAACCTACAATTTCTGAGAGTTGTTCGACAATTTGTGCTCGTTTGTCATCACTTACTTTTAAAAAAGATAATTTTTCCAATCTGCTTAATAATGCGTCATCTACCTGCATGTTTTGTCCTCATAATAATTTAATTTGAAGATTTTAACATATAAACCTTATTTGTTTGATGAAACTTTAACAAACTATGCGATAATATAATGCAATTTTAAAATATAGGAAAAGTTTTGAGTTTAAAAGAAAATTTAGAGATGGTTAAAGACGAGTTGAACTCGGAAGAGAAGTTTTTTGAAAAAGCGGTCATTACAGAGAGATTTGTAAAGAAATATAAGAAGCCTTTGATTGGTGTCGTTGTTGCCATTGTTCTTGTTGTTGTGGGAAATCTTGTTTATACAGCAAGTGAGCAGAGCAGAATCGAATCTGCAAACCAAACACTTGCAAAATTACAACAAAATCCTAAAGATAAACTTGCACTTGCACGTCTTGAATCTCTCTCTCCTGTACTACATGATGTCTGGGTATATTCACAGGCCATAGCTCAAACAAATGTAGCTGATTTAGAAAAACTTAAAAACTCAAAAGCACTGATTGTTAAAGATGCTTCGACATATGAAGCGGCAGAGTACAAAGAGGATTTGGCATCTTTGGAGAGTTATTCAGAAGAACAAAAGGCAATTTATAAAGATTTAGCAGCTGTGATGAGTGCTGTTATTTTGATGGATAAGGGTAAAATTGATGCAGCACATGACAGACTTCAGATGATAAGTGTTGACTCTCCTCTTGCTCAGATGGCAAGTGCATTGATGCACTACGGGGTGAAGTAGATTTTGAAAAAGTATATATTTTTAGCATCTGTAGCGCTCCTTTTTTTGACTGCCTGCAGCACAAAAGAAGTTTATAAGCCAAAACTTCTCTCAAATGACTGGGAAAAAACAAGCTCTATGGATGAAAGCATTGTAGACACCTCTGACAATGTAGCTCTTTTAGAAAATAGAAAAGTTTTGTCGCAAAATGGTGAGCTCAATGTTACGATTGCCGCTGATCAAAGAGTCATCTCTTTAAGTGACAATAAGATCATAAGTGCTTCTATTGATGGGAATGTTACGCTCACTTCCACACAAAATGCAAAACAGGTTCACCTCAATCTTAAAAAGACCATTGCAGCTGCAAGTGTAAATAAAAACATCTTGGCAGTTCTCTTTGCAAATGATGATATAGCCTTGTATGACATAGATACAAAAGCTATTTTGTTCAAAGAGCAGGGTGGTAAAGCGATTGCTAACAATATGCGAATTATTAATCCTTTTTTCTTAAATGATTTGGTTATTTTTTCTACTTTGGACGGAAAAGTGATTATTGTCAATTCAAAGCTCAAAAAAAGGCTTAGAACGGTCATTGTCTCTTCTGCTGATTACTTCAACAATATTATCTACTTTAATATCGCAGATAATAAAATTCTTGCTGCCACATCATCAAAACTACTTTCGATGGCACAAAAAGAGCTGCATCAAAAGTATGAGATACGCAACATCGTTTTTGACGGCAAGCTCATATACATCACAACAAAACAGGGAGAAATTATTGCATTGACACCTGATTTGCAAGTGGATTCAAAAATCAAACTCCCGTTTGCCCACTTTCTTGGGATGATAAGCCATAAAGGAAAACTCTACATTCTTGAAAAAGAGGGGTACATGATAGTCGTTAACAAGAAAACTTTTGCGTACACTGTGCATGAAGTAGATATGAATGAAGGTTTTGTTTTTGTTGGCAAAGATGTTTTTTATGTTGATGATGAGAAAATCGCTGTAGAGTAATGTCTAATGAACTAGAGGCTTTTGTAGAGTATATAACAGTTACAAAAGCGCTCTCACATAGGAGTGTAGAAGCCTACAAAAGTGATCTGCTTTTTTTTGAAGAGAAGCTTCAAAAACCACTGATAAACCTCGATACTAAAACACTTTTTTTCGCACTAGAGTCTTATGAAAACAAAAGAACACTCAACAGAAAACTTTCTTCCATCAATGCTTTTTTTGATTTCTGTTACAAATCGCAGTTTAAAGATGAGCAGACCAAACTCAAACTCTCCAAAATTCCAAAACTCTTGCCAAAATTTCTCACCTATGAAGCTATACAAAAAGCTTTGGAATCCATCGACAGAAATTCTTGGATAGGCTTGCGTGATTATGCGCTCATTCTCTTTTTGTATGCAAGCGGTGCCCGCATCAGTGAGTCTCTAGAGCTCAGCCGAAATGACATTGATGGGGAGTGGCTGCATATTCGCCATGCAAAAGGTCAAAAAGAGCGCATTGTTCCTTTGGCTGTTGTTGCACGTGAAGCCATAGACACGTATCTGCGTGAGAGCGGGTTTAATACAGATTATGTCTGGTGCAACTACCGAGGCGGTAAGCTCAGCCGAATATCTGCGTATAAGATTACACAGAAGTATTTGGGTGTTTCTCCTCACGTGTTGCGTCACTCTTATGCAACGTCACTCATTCGTGGTGGAGCTGATCTGCGTGTGGTTCAAGAACTTCTAGGGCATGCATCGCTGCTAACAACACAGATATATACACATATACAAAAGCAGGATTTGCAAGACACCGTGAGCATCTATCATCCAATAGCAAAGGAGAACTTATGAGTGAAGTAAAAAATAGAATATTTTCAAAAGCCTTTTGGGACTCTCTTTTGTTTACACAGAACAAGTGGCATCAACATGGGGTACTGCTGCATACTTTGCGTGTTGTTTACTACACCCTCAAACATGGTGATTTTAAGATGCTTGCAGCTGCACTGCTGCATGATATAGGCAAGCCATTCTCAGCCTTTAAAAAAGACCAGGAAGATTGGGATTATGATGAGTGGAGTTTTACAGACCACGAAGAGAGAAGCTATCAGATCATAAAAAACTGGCCTTTTCTCAGTGACTATACAAAAAATCTCGCCCGTTATCACTACCTCATACGGGATATAAAAAAATCTAAAAAAGAGGATTTAGCACGCTATGCAAAGAAAAAAGAGATTTGGGAGAGTCTCGATGATGATTTCAAAGAGGATTTGCAACGCTTTTTAAAGTATGATGACCTCGGTAAGGGAAAGAAAAAACGTGATTAACGAAAATGTAACTATTAAAATTATATAATCCTATTATGAAAAAATTTGGTTCCTTCTAAAAAAGTGTGGGTAAATCTACATTAAGCTATAATTAATAAATAAAATCCAAAAAATAAGATTTTCAATGACACAAGAACTTTTTCAATTAGCACTAAAT
>JALUWT010000088.1 GCA_027019325.1 Sulfurimonas sp. | reverse complement strand
GTGCAACACTCTGTCCGTTATCGTGCTCGGCTCCGATGAAAACGCGTGCGCCGCCATCTGTTGCACCAAAGTTGTTTGTTTTAAGACCGATGAGCCCAATGTCGGTATGTCGGTGGCGTCCACATCCTTTTGCGCAGCCTGAAAAACCGACCTTTATGTGGTTTTTATATATTGATTCAAGTGGAAGGTACTCATGGGCTTCATCTTTAATGCTCCAAACAGCATAGGGGCAAAGATTTCCGGCACAGGCAACAATGGTGGAACTCAGTGCCGGTGACTTTAAGGGAACTTCTTTGTCTTTAAGACCAAGCAGGTAAATATTCTGGTCTGTGCCGATGCGAATCTGTAGCTCTTCTTTTGTAACAAACTCACTTATCTCACGCAGTTCATCTGCCTTGAGTCTTCCAAAATCACTCTGATAACAAAAGCCGTAAGAGCCGTCACGCAGCTCTTCGAACTCTTCAAAATCAATATGTTGCAACTGCAACTCTCCTGCACTAACAAACTTTTTGTTATAGACCTCTTCTATGAGTTCTTTGAGCTTTGTAAGTCCCATAGACTCTATCATATAAAAGAGTCTTGTTTTGGAACGTGAAAAACGTGAGCCGTGCGTGTAAAAGGTTTCGACAAAGGCTTTGAAGAAATCAAAGAGCTCCTCTTGACGTAAAAAGATATCTGCATCTTTTGCTATCTCTGTATTTTTACCACCCATGTAAACATTAAAACCATACAAATCATCCTTTTTTGCTAACGCAAAGTAGAGATCATTTGCAAAAAAGGAGTTGACGTTTGCAGCATTTCCGGAAATGCCAATACTCACGCGGCGAGGGAGCATACCGACATATTTTGGATTTTTGATGATGTAATCGTTCATCGCTTTAATGAGTGGATATGTTTCAATATGTCCGTATCTGCTCACACCGTCATAGACATCGGTGACAATGTTTCTCACGTTATCGCCAAAACTCTGCCAGGTAGTAAGACCGTTATCATTGCATTTGTGCCAGATCTCAGCTACATCATCACTGTAAACATCATGGAGTTGAAATCCTGCGCGGGCAGTGATGACGAGTGTGAGGTCATACTCTTGGACAAGTTCTGCTAAAAAAGCAAAATCTTTTGCAGAGAAATGTCCGCCGTCACCGTTACGAAGCCGAACAGTAAACTCATCTTCTAAGAAGTCGGTATTAAAAATACCATAGTCTTGAAGATAGTATCTGTCGCCTTCGCCAAGTGAATCGAAGTCTATAGTCTCAAACTCATTCAGATAATAATCATAGGGTTTCATACGTGCTTTATACTGCTCACGTTTGTTTAATTTTTTCTCTATTTTCTCAGACATCATAACTCCATTATTCACAAAGAATACTAACAAAATATCTGAGAAAAAACTTGACATATATCAATATTTCAGGGAGCTAACAAACTGTGCTATAATTCAGCAGGTAAACAAACAAAAAAAAGGTTAGTTATGGCAAAAGAACACTCATTTGATATCTCTGCAAAAATTGATATGCAGCTCTTTAAAAATGCAATAAATCTTGTTGATAGAGAGGTCGCAAACCGTTATGATTTTAAAGGTACGACATACGAGATAAATTTTAAAGAAAAAGAGAATGTTTTGGTGTTAGTGGCATCTTCAGATAACAAACTTGATGCACTCAAAGATATCGTTGTCGCAAAACTTCTAAAACAGGGGCTTTCATCAAAAGTTTTAGATGAACTACGTGTAGAAGATGCAAGTGGTTCAACACGAAAAGCAACGTTTAAAGTGGTGGATTACATCGAGTCAAAAGAGGCGAAGAAGATAGCAGCGGACATTAAAAAGATGAAGCTAAAAGTCAATGCACAGATAGAGGGTGACCACATACGCGTTAAAGGGGCAAAGCTTGATGATCTGCAAAAGGTGATGAAGATGGTACGTGAGGGTGAATGGGAAGCACCAATTGTGTTTGAAAATATGCGATAAAAAAGGGGAAAAGATGAAGAAGATGAGCGTAGCAGAGGCAGCTGAATTTTTCGGTGTTTCAAAAGAGGCAATACATAATCGAATACGAAGAGGTTCACTTAAAAGTGTTATTGGTAAAGATGGAGTAAAATTGGTACTTGTGGATGAGACAAGCAGAGTGAAAAAAGCAGCTCCAAAACGAGTGATAAAAAATAGTGCCAATGATGAGCGTTACTACAAACTGCTTGAGACACAAAATGCAAAGCTTCAAGAACGGGTTGAAGTGTTGGAAAATGAGACAAGAGGTCTGCGTGACCAAAAAGAGCAGATGCTCATAGAAGAGCGTAAAAAGATAGAAGCAATTTATAAAGAAAAAGATGAACAGCTTAAAAATATTTTACAGACCATCTCCTCAAAATTTATGCTCGGATCACCGCTTGAAGAAGATGAAACACTCGAAGCTGAAATGGTTGAGATAGAAGAGGAAGAGATAGAAAGTAATATGATTTCTCTAAAGAAATATCTAAAATTATTTGATTTTTCAGAGAAAAAAATGAAAAAAATCAAGAAAAGATTTAAAGAAAAAGCAAAAACTGATGAGAGAATCATCACTGTCGGTAATAAATATTACATTGACAGCGTCAAATACGATTATAAAGATTTGATAAAATAACTTCATAGGAAAAAAGATGAACATTATCATCGCGGGAGCCGGAAAAGTCGGTTTTAATCTTGCAAAAACTTTGAGTATCGGACATAATGTGACCATTATCGACAAAAACTCAGAAGCACTTCACAGAATTCAGGAGAGTCTTGACATTATGCCTTTGCGTGGCGATGTTGAAGATTCACAAACATATGTAAATTTTACAGATAAAGATATTGATCTTTTTATTGCTGTTACAAATCTTGACAATGTAAACCTTATCTCGGTATTGATGGCAGAGGCTGTTTTAAATATTGATAGAAAATTTGTACGCCTACAAAAACATTTTTTTCATGGAAGCGACATAAAACAAAGGCTTAACATTGATAAGCTGATTTTTCCTATTCAGCTCACTTCAAAGGCGATATCTTCACTACTGCAATACCCAAAAGCAAATAATATAAAATTTTTTAAATATACTGATTATAAACTGATATCTGTGATGGTATCAAGCCGTTTTATACCGCAGAGTTTTCAATCGAAAAATTTTAATATAGTAGGCATAGAGAGAAAGAAAGATTTTTTTATTCCTATGGATGAGAGTGAAGAGATTTTGCCAAATGACCTTGTCTACTTTTTTGGACTTGAAGAGGAGATAGGGGAAGTTTGCCAACAATTGGAACTCGATACAAATACAGAGATTCAACGCTGTGTTGTTTTTGGAGGAGAAGAGCTTGGGGTTTCCATTGCCAGAGAGTTGATAAATGTCGGACGCGATGTTAAACTTGTCGAAGAAGATTTAGATCTCTGTGAACATGCCGATGAAGCGCTTGGAGGGAAAGTCTCCATCATAAATTCAAAATACCGTTCCCATGATATTTTTGAAGATGAAGATCTTGACAGTGCAGATATTTTCATCGCAGCAACAAATAATGATGAGTTTAATATCATTAAATGTTTAGAAGCAAAAGACAGCGGCATAAAAAAAGTAGTGGCCATAAATAATGAGATGGAGTACTACAATCTTATGCACTCTCTGGGAATCATAGTCGTACGAGGCCCAAAAATAAGTGCTTATAATACAATTATAGAAGAAGTGAGCTCTACGGGTGTTGTTATTCAAAAGAGTTACTGTGGTGCTAAGGCTGTTATTTTTATGCGCAAGGTCTTTAGAAGTTCAGGGCTTGTCAATAAAAAGGTAAAACCATTCTCCGTAGAGAAGTCAAGAATTTTTTATATGCGTGATGAACATGTTTACCCTTTAGATGAGAAGATAATATTGGAAGAGAATGATTTAATAGTTGGTTTTTGCGGGGTAAAAGAGAGTGCTAAAGTGAAGCAGTGGATTTATGAACTATAAAAATATTGCAAAAATACTCTCTATAATCGGAGTGACAGTCTCCATAATTTTCTTGCTTGATGTTGTAGTCGGTCTTATCTATAATGAGAGTTATTTGAAGTTTTTGCTCTATGACGGCATTTTTTTCGTAATTAATCTGTCTGTATGGCTCTTTTTAAAAAAACATGAATTGAATCTAAAAATAAAAGAGAGCATTTTAGTTGTCAATCTTTTGTGGTTGCTCTTAGGTGTAGCAGGCGCACTCCCTCTAATAATTTATACTAATATTTCCTATGCTTCGGCTTTTTTTGAAGCCATTAGTGGTTTTACAACTACGGGAGCAACGGTCTATACCGACATAGAATCCTTGCCGCATATGATTTTGTTTCATCGAAGTTTGATGCATTGGCTGGGTGGTCTTGGGGTCATTGTGCTTGGTGTGGGTCTGCTTTCTATGATAAATCCAACAGGGAGTTTGTCGCTTTTTAAAGCAGAATCAACAGGCGTACAGCTAGAAAAGCTGACACCAAAAATCAAAGATACAGCACTCAGTTTATGGCTTGTTTATCTTGTTCTTACCTTTGCTGATATGCTTTTTTTAAAGTTCTTTGGAATGGACTGGTTCGATGCCATTAATCATGCTTTTTCAACATTATCTACAGGAGGATTTTCAACAAAGAACAACTCTATGGGATATTTTGCAAATCAAGATGGAATTATCTGGACAACAACTATTTTTATGATGTTAGCAGGTATTAACTTCCTAGCCCACTTGAAACTCTACCACAAAGATGTTTCCGGTTATAAAAGTGAAGAGGTGCGATGGTATCTGCTCATTTTTTTAGCACTGAGTCTTGCGCTCAGTTTTGTGCATATGGACATCAGCGGAGACTCTTTTTATGATGCACTTAAACATTCAAGTTTTACTATAGCTTCTGTGATGACAACAACAGGTTTTGCAACGATTGACTATGGCTCTTGGTCGCACTTGGCCATTGCCATTATTTTTGTAGGGCTTTTAATGGGTGGAAATGCAGGTTCAACTGCAGGAGGAATCAAGATAATACGCCATGTCATCATCTTTAAAACTCTTTCGTCTGAGCTCAAACGTATTTTACATCCAAATACCATTATCTCGGTCTTTGTAGACGGCCTTAAACAAAAAGAGAGGATTCTATCTTCAACTTTTGGCTTTTTTGTACTTTTTATGATTACTGTAGCGGTTGTTACTATCTACATCTATGCGAGAGGATATGACGCAATGAGCGCTGTCTCAGGTGCTTTTGCTCTTGTAGGTAATGTAGGCCCTGGTTTTTCTCTTGTAGGACCGGCTGATAACTTCTCTTTTTTTAGTGATTTCGACAAACTTTTCTTCTCTGTTGCTATGATTGTGGGTAGACTTGAGTGTTATACTGTCTTTGTGCTACTGAGTAGCTCTTTTTGGAAGAAATTTTAAAATTCATTTGATAAAGTTATGCAACTTAATAAGATTTGTGCGATAATTATAAAAAGGGTCTTTAGAGTGACCATAAATCATTAAAAAGTATAAATAAAGATGATACGAAAACACGCAACAGAACAGACTGCCATATTTTTTAGTGTTGCCAAATGGGTTTTTCTCTCTTCGGTGATTGGGGTTGCAATTGGTGCAACGGTAACACTTTTTTTAAAGATCTTAGCTTATAGTGAGGGAAGCCGTTCTTTACTTCCTTTTGAATTTTATTATCTTCTTCCTGTAGCACTCGTTTTGAGTGTTTGGCTCACAAAAACATTTGCACCGTCTGCGGAAGGACATGGAACAGAGAAGGTTATCTCTGCTATACACAAAGAAGATGGAAAAATTAATGTTTCTGTTATTCCTGTTAAAACTTTAACTACAGTTCTGACAATCTTTGCCGGTGGTTCTGTTGGTAAAGAGGGTCCAGGTGCGCAGATAGGGGCAGGTGTTGCCTCTTTGATTTCAAGACTTTTAAAATTTAACAAACAAGATAGAAAAAAACTGGTCATATGCGGTATTAGTGCCGGTTTTGCTACTGTTTTTGGTACACCGATTGCCGGGGCTATTTTTGGGGTGGAAGTGCTCATTATCGGTGTTATTATGTACGATGTTCTGCTTCCATCTTTCATTGCGGGTTTTGCCGCTTTTACGACGGCACAATTTTTAGGAATTGATTATACGTATTATGACCTGCACTTTTTTCAAGATGTCTCTTTAGATATTGTACTTATCATCAAAGTTATTATCGCGGGGCTCTTCTTTGGGTTTGTTTCCGACATTACAATAACAGCCATTTCACAAACGCACAGTTATATTAAAAGCATCAAAGTAAATTCCTATATCAAAGCTTTTGTAGGCGGAAGTATCATTGTCGGTTTGACACTTGTTTTTGGAGAGCAGTATATCGGGCTGGGTCTTGGCACCATCGGGGATGCCTTGAATCCAAATCCGGCACTTACCCATGACATTCATTGGTATACTTTTATTCTTAAGACCGTATTTACTTCACTCTCTTTAGGTGCAGGAGGAAGCGGCGGGGTTATTACTCCCATCTTTTACATTGGAGCCACAAGTGGAAACTTCTTTGGCTCCATTATCTCACCCGAGCATATTCCACTTTTTGCAGCACTCGGTTTTGTGAGTGTTGTTGCGGCAACGACAAACACTCCTATTGCTTCTACGATTATGGCAGTGGAACTTTTTGGAATTGACATTGCCCACTATGCGGCGCTTGCGGCCGTTATCAGTTTCTTAATTTCAGGACACAGAAGTATCTTCTCATCACAAATTTTAGCTATGAAAAAATCAGAGATGCTGAGTATGAAAATTGGTGAAGAGGTTGAAAATATTAATATCTCACTTGAAGAACATGAGATGGATAAGATAAAAAAATTCAGAAGAAAACTTCATAAAAAGAAAAAATAATATTTTTTAAAGGTCATCTATTTTGAGACGCAGACCTTTAATGTGTGAAACCGGATAAGCAAAAGTAAGTCCTCTTCCTTCTCCTGTTATGTCAAGTTGCGTGAGGACCTCTTTGATGATGTTGTCTACATTTTTTGTTTTTGTGATAAACATCAGATTGGAATCTGTTGCATGCGTGTGAAGCCGATTGTAGAAGTTCTCCATTTCAGAGAGTCCCATTCCCTGCGCTTCCATGATTGTCACACCTTTTGCTCCTGCTTCTTTTGCCGCGAGCACTGCTGCTTCTGTTTTGTCTTTTGGGACTATAACATGCACAGCAGAAAAAGAGACATTATACGAGTGTGACTTATCTGTTCCTTCGACATTGATTGTTGCAAGTTGCATGTTTTGTACATCTTCAAGCGCATAGCGAAGCTCATTCATGTGAATCTCTTCTTTCTCATGCTCGCCTTTTATTCCGATTTTTTCGGTGAGGAGACCATATAACATAACTGTTATCATAGGAAAGAGAGAGGCAAAAGCGATAAGACCAAAACCGTCTATAAGAGGATCTCTGTTTGGTATGTTTGTCGCAAGTCCAAGACCGATGGCCGCTACAAGAGGAACTGTAACGGTTGATGTTGTAACACCACCACTGTCATACGCTATGGGAATGATGTACTTTGGTGCTAAAAATGTCAGTACTATAACAAACAGATACCCGGCCATAATGTAGTAGACTATCTCTCCCCCGACAACAATGCGGTAAGCACCTAGGGAAATACCAATCGCAACCCCGAGTGCTACAAAAAGACGCAGTACAAAATCATTGATCTTCCCGTCACTAATCTCTTTTGCTTTTCTTGCAATGGCTGTCAGTGAAGGCTCTGCCATTGTTGTAGAGAAGCCGATGAGAAAACAAAAAGCATAGATGATAATGTTGTTGTCATACTGTGTCAGCTCATAAGCCATCGTCTCACCAACAGAGAACAGACCCATTTCCAAACCGACGATGAAGGCATCAAGACCTAAAACAACAAGTATAAAACCGATGATAACTTCTTTGAGATTATCTATCTTTTTTTTGAGTATTACATACTGAAAAAAGAGAATAACACCGAGTATGGGTATAACATCAGAGATAACACCAAGCAGACCTTTAAGGAGAGCGAGAGGACTAAAGGAGGTCTCTACCTTTTCAATGTTTTCTATAACATGAGGCAGAACTGTAGTTGTAGGGTCCATAAATTCATAAACAGCTATACCGTAAAATTGTACAAATATCATAGGTGTAAGGGATGCAAAAGCGATAAGTCCAAAGCCGTCTAAAACAGGGTTACGCCCTTTTATGCTCGAAGCTAAACCGATGCCGAGTGCGGCAACGAGAGGAACAGTAACCGTTGATGTTGTAACACCGCCAAGGTCATAGGCAAGTCCGACTATCTCTTGTGGGGCAAAAGCAGTAGCGGCGACAACAAGAATGTACCCACTAATGATGTAGTAGTGGATAGGATGCCCTTTAATAATACGCCAGACACCTAAAATGATTGCAAAACCAACAGAAAATGCAACAACAGTTCGCAAAATCGTTGCGTCAATGCGGCCGTCACTGATTGCGGCTGCTTTATCTGCGATGACAATGAGAGCCGGTTCGGCAATGGTCGTACCAAAACCTATCATAAAACCAAAGAGTAGTATCCAAAAGGTCGACCCTTTGTGTGCAAACTCACTGGCAAGCCCCTCTCCAACAGGAAAGATACCCACTTCGAGCCCGAGCAAAAACAGTGCAAGACCGACACCGACAATAGCTAAACCAATGGCAGTACTGAGCCAGTTTTCAGGTACGCTTTGAATAATGGCAAGTTGGAAAAACATGATAACAAGCACAATAGGTAAAAGGTCACGAAAAGACTCTTTTAGAAGTTGCAAAAATGTTTTAAGACTTAACAAATCATACCCTTGTATATTTTTTTATAATAATATCAAAATTACTTTAATGTTATACTTCTGCTATGAAAGTTTTATTTATAGGTGGAATTAAGAGTGGAAAATCTCTTAATGCAGAAAAATATATTCAGAAATTGTCAAAATCAAAGCCAATTTACCTTGCTACAACAGAGTTTGTAGATGATGAGATGCATAATCGCATTCAAAAGCATCAAGCACAGAGAGGTGAGAGTTTTTTTACTGTGGAAGAGGCATTAGAACTCTCTGATGAAATAAAAAAGCATGAAAACTCTGCTGTTTTGGTGGAATGTTTGAGTATCTGGGTAAATAATATGCTCTACCATGAAAAGAGCTATGAAGATATGCAAGCAGAGATTAACAAAGTGATGATGCAGGAGCGTGACATTGTCTTTGTTATCAATGATGTTAGCTGCGGTGTTATTCCTGAGAATCCTTTGGCCCGAAAATTTGTCGATGCAAACGGAAAGATAGCCCAGCTCGTAGCGAGTGGATGTGATGAGGTCTATCATGTCGTTGCGGGCATAACTGCGAGGATAAAGTGAGCAGAGTCTTTAAAGGTTTTGCTTTAGCACTCTCCATGCTCAGCACATTGCCATTTTTAAAGGTGCATGATTTTTACAAAGGCATCAACGGTTATGCTGTGATGTTCTATCCGCTTGTCGGGTTTGTTTTAGGTGCAATTTTGTATGGTGTGTCACTGCTCTTATTTCCATATTTTCCCCATTTTCATCTGGCAGTTATTCTCTTTACTCTTTGGGTAGTGTTCACAGGTGCCCTGCATCTTGATGGCTTTGCCGATACGATTGATGGACTCTTTGTGCCAAAAGAGCGCTCCCTTGAAGTGATGAAAGACCCACATAACGGCGGAATGGGTATGACCTTCGGGGCTGTTTTTCTCATACTCAAAGCCTCTTCCCTCATAGCACTGCCAAACTATGCACTCCTTCCTTTAGTGCTGCTGTTAGCACGCTTGATGATTGTCTTCTGCATCTATTTTTACCCTTATGTATCGGGTGGCATGAGTCAACTTGCAAAAGAGGAGTTACAAAGTAAACAGGTATCTATCGCATTACTATATAGTTTACTATTTATTTTTCTATATAATGCTTGGTTTTTACTTGCTGCTTCGCTTTTTATCATGTTGCTTGTGAAACGTTTTTTTATCAAGCGCTATGGTGGTTTTACCGGTGATATTTACGGTTTTACAATTGAAGTGACAGAGCTGTTCTTGCTTAACTGCATCATAGTAGGTCTTGCGTGAAGATAACGCTTGTTCGCCACAGTGAAGTGGATGAGAAGTATCACAAACGCTATAATGGGCATATTGACATCGGGCTCTCACGCAAAGGAAAAGAGCAGGCAGCTGCTTTGGCTGCAATTTTTAAAGAGGAAGAGTTCGATGCAGTTTACTGCTCTGATTTGTTGCGCTCACGTGAGACGATTTCCTCTTTCAGACAGTCAAGAGATGGTGTTTTTACGCATCTCTTGCGTGAGAAATCATGGGGTAAACATGAGGGCATGAGTTTTGACGAGATCATTGCTGCAGGGGAGATACACTACGAAAACTTTCCCCAATGGATTGAAGCACTTGACGGGGAGCCTTATGAAGCCTACATTGAGCGCATAAAAGAGTTCTTTTTAGAGTATCTTCTTTCACAAAAGGTTAACACTGTTTTAGTTGTTACTCACGCAGGTGTTATTCGTGTTTTGATGGCGCTAGTGGAAGATCTTTCACTCGAAGAGGCTTTTTGCATAGATGTCCCTTATGCTTCTGGCATAATTTTTGATACAGATTTACAAACTTTTAGCGCGATTAAATAAAAGCTTAGCTAAAATACCACTCTTCAAACAAAGGACAGCTGGCCGAGTGGTCGAAGGCGCTCGCCTGGAACGCGGGTGTAGAGCAATCTACCGTGGGTTCGAATCCCACGCTGTCCACCACAATCTTATGCTATAATATCTCCATGAAAAAAGAACAAATACTTAACTATCTTGCAAATGTTAAAAACGAGTATCAAAAAGAGGGTTTTATTATCAAGGCTCTATTTGGCTCTTATTCTCGTGA
>JALUWT010000087.1 GCA_027019325.1 Sulfurimonas sp. | reverse complement strand
TAAATAATCTAGTATCATCTGTTTTGTCATAGAATACTCCTTGTACTTTTTAAATATTATACCTTATTATGCATCTGCTTCTAAAAATGTTTCTACCAAATCAACAACCTCATCGATTCCCTCGGTAGATTTTGCATAAATACGTGTTTTAAAATACTGATCTATATTTTCATCTCTGTCGAGATTTAAGAGTACTGAGTTCTCAACCAGTTGTGCTATGTATGCGGTGTCTATCACTTGTCCGCTTGTACCGATGACCACTACCATCTCGGCATAGTTGTAAAGTTCACGAAGATGTTCATACGCAGGTGCAGGCTCACCAAACATGACAACATTGTGACGTACATCATCAGATGTACAAGCAGAACATGTTTTACCTTCTTGTGAACTGTAGCCTACAAAAAAGACTTCTCCACAACTCTCACAGCGTAACTCTGTCAGTGTACCATGCAAATGTATCACATCTTTACACCCTACACGCTCTAACATATCATCTACATTTTGTGTCAGTATCTCAATCTCATCGGAGTGTCTGTTTTTAAGTTCTGCGAGTGCTTTATGTGCATAGTTTGGCTCTTTGTTTGCCAAGTCTGCCCGTCTGGCATCATAAAAGTCAGAAACCTTTTGACGGTCACGCATCCACCCCTGCACAGAACAAACTTCCTCTATGCTAAACTCTTCCCATAAACCATCACTGTCTCTAAAGGTACGTATGCCAGACTCAGCACTCAACCCTGCTCCACTTAGGATATATACTTTTTTTTGTGTCATTTCAATGCCTCTTGCACTGCCAACGCCTGCTTATGTTCTACCACATCATGACAACGCACAATACTCGCACCATTTTCTACAGCTTTCAAGTGTATGGCAAGTGTCCCTGCTAAACGTTCCTCAACAGGTGTTGGGATAATTTTGTCTATCATCGACTTTCTACTTGCACCTACTAACACTTTACACCCAAACACTTTAAAATGCTCCATGTTTTTAATAAGTGTAAGATTATGCTCTAAAGTTTTACCAAAGCCTATACCGACATCTAAAATAATATTCTTTCTCTCTAGCCCCAACGCTTCACATTTTTCTATACGCGCTTCAAAGAATTCAGAGACTTCTACCATAACATCATCATAGCTAGGGTTTTTTTGCATGGTTTGAGGAGTACCTTGCATATGCATAACACAAAGTTTAGCATCGTATTTTACCGCTAGTTTGATGATGGCTTCATCACTCGCACCTGTAATGTCGTTGATAAGGGTAAAACCACTTTTCAGTGCATACTCTACAACTTTTGGAGTATAAGAGTCTACAGAAAAAGTAGCCTTTTCATAGAGTTTTTCAGAAGCTATGGCATCGCAGATGGGCTTCATACGTTCAAGTTCGACAGACGCATTCACCATCTGCGCATTTGGGCGAGAAGAGACTGCACCGATGTCTATAATGTTTGCACCCTCAGCTATCATCTGTTTTATTTGAGAGATGGCATCTTCTTTTTGAAAACGACTCCCCTCAAAAAAACTGTCATCATTGGCATTAATGACACCCATAATTTGCGTAGCATTACTTTTAACAGCAAGAAACTTTTTAAGTTCATTGGCAACGATTTTAAGTCCAAAAGGTTGGGCTAACTCTTTTTTGGAGAGTATCTCCATATGTTTTCGTGTACCTATGAGTATGCAGTCATACAGAGGTTTTTCACAAAGTATCACCCCACCTGGCACAGCCAAATCTGCCCCAATGCTTAATGCATCTTGCTTGAGTATATTGGCAGCAGGACATTTAAGGTCTTTAATGAAGAAGTACATCAACTCCATCTTCTTAGCCATAATCCCAACCCCACCAGACTCAACCCCAAGTGATTTAAGTGCTTTTTTCTTATCTTCAATAGTTCC
>JALUWT010000086.1 GCA_027019325.1 Sulfurimonas sp. | reverse complement strand
CCAAAAAGGTAAACCCCCATCTTTCATATATATTCACAGCCTCGGGCTTAGAGTCTACGATCAGAAAACGGCAGCCGATATGCGGCATAACCTTGTTAATGATAATAGAGAGTGCCGACTGATACATAAAGTAACCGTAGCCAATTCCCCTGCAATCTTTATGCAACGCCAGCCTGGCTATTTTAACCCCTGGCATAGATTCGTAAGCGTTTGCACTCTCACAATCATCAAGTTCCGTATTTGACGCGCATTCAACCTCACTGGCTACCAGCGTGATATAGCCAAATATTTTGTTATATTTGGCATCAGGATCAACGAGTACATAGGTTTTTGCAATGTTGTTTTGGTGATAATTTAAGGCATCTCTTTTGAGAAATGTTTTCAAAGGCTGGAATGCAGCATCACCAAGAGAAAAGCCGGAGAACTTATCTCCGGCTCCAATCTCTCTGAAACGCACTTTAACCGGGTGCGACATATCGTACCCCTATCAGACCGCCTGAGACTTAGCTGTAAATTCTACGAATCCCTGCTCGTCCATTTTACTGGAGATATGCTTGCCTGTTGCGTAAGCATCAATCGCAGCCTTTTTCGGGCGGCCATATTTAACCTGACGTTGAAATTTTTTGGCATCTTCACCGCTCAACCGCACAGATCCAAATACCGTCGTTTTCACACCCATGATTTTACCTCCAAGGTAGTAAAAGGCACGATGCGTGCCATCAATCTTCCTCTATAATATCGGCAGCAGTTCCTCAACCATTACCAATCCTGCCAGTAAACGCAGCGAGCCATTCTACTTATTGTAGAGCCAATTGCAAAACTCTGAATTCCAGAGAATTCCATGACCGATGGATATTCGAGATAAAATTATTCACCCTCGAATGCACATGAGGGAAGTGGTCACCCATTATGCCTCGTGTCAATAGACGACAACACTTTTTTTGCAGGGGTCACTCATTATGATTCGTGTCAAGTAGAAATATAATATTTTTTATCGTCTCTCAAAATCCGAGGGGTCAAGCCTATACGTTACAATTCCTAAACGATGACTCATTGCTTCCTGCTTTCCCCTTTATGTCAAAATATCAAAATCAGTGATTAGTGATTAGGGCTGAGTATAGACGAAGAATTGTGAAATGTAAGTGTGAGGCAGGGGTGAGTGGGGAAGCAGTGATGAGCGATGAGTAAGAGATGAAAATTGAGAATTGAGAATTGAGAATTGAGAATTGGGAATTGGGAATGGGAAATTCTTTGAAGTGAGGCGCGTAGCCCTCCTATGATGATAAATCAACTTCGTCAATTCACGGGATTTCTGCCAAGCAATCAGATCTTCAAACCTCTGAATATTTTCACTCATCACTCAGCACTGTTTTTCCTCATCAATATGAGAAGCAAGGCGAGCTATCAATTTCTTATTGTAACGAATCCCCTGCTCCTGCATGTCCATCGCAGCCGCAGAAAAAGACGGAATCAAGCCAAGAGACTTGGCCTTGATGAGCACACCCAATGTACCCGTGATATTTAAACCCAGATATTCAGCAACCTGGCGACCAATGCGTTCGTCAATAATCACCTTATCAGCAATGAAAGGCGTTGTGTTGGAATAAACGATCACAGGAGTGATATTTCCCTGGCAAACTCATGATCCGTATCGCAAAGCAGTGCCACGCTTTCATCTTGCATGGCTTTCAGCAGGAAACGCACACGCGGAATGCCCAGCCATGCGGCTGCCATACCTGAAGTAATACGACCATCTCTAAAAAGCGTTATAGCACTCGTTTCCTTCACCAAGTCTCCAAACTCATCTTCATTAAGGTGCAAATCAAGCATGATTTCACCAGGACACTGAATTTCGATTGTATTTTGCAAGGGCGTACCTCCCCCGTTATTTTT
>JALUWT010000085.1 GCA_027019325.1 Sulfurimonas sp. | reverse complement strand
ACATCACTGTAATTGGAGGCAAACTCCAAAAGCTTCAACACATTTAAGTCTTCATCAAAGTAACCAAACTCACGCACCAACTTATCTACCACTTGTAAAGGAGACATAAACGCAGAGAACCAAGAGACATCTACCTCTTCCAGTGTTTTTCCTACATTGTTTAACATCGCTTGTGCATCTATCTTCTCTCCAAAGAACAAATACTCTGTCATAGCCACCAAAGCTGCTATTTTTGGCATATTTTTAAGTGAAGAGGAAGTCTTTAGTAAAGTCTCTATCCCCTCATGCTGGCATGCCTCTTGCAAAGTCTGTCCATCTTTGTTAGTACTGACTAAAAATGCTATGTCATCTACGTTTACACCCAAGCCTAAAAGTCTCTTGGCTTGTTTTACCGCTTCGTCTATAAGCTCTTCAGACTCAACTACTTCCACATAGCCCTCAGATGCCCCATCCCTACTCTTTTGAGGCACATACCCCTGCATTGTAGGCTCAAACCAACGGTTCACCTGCTCTACCACATTTTTACTACTTCGGTAGTTGGTATCCATTGGTAGTATCTCTACCCCATAGTCATGCGCTACCTTGTCAAACAGTTCTTCTACCCCACCACGAAAACGATAGAGTGACTGCTTGGTATCACCCACATAAAAGAAGCTTCTAAATTCACTCTGTCCTGAACCTGCGAATATTTCATCTATGAGTGGTTTGAGTAACAGGAACTGTAAGGTAGAGGTGTCTTGAAACTCATCGAGCAGTATATGTTTAAATTTGGAGTCTATCTTGAAGTACAAGAACTCCTTGCTGATACTCTCATGCAAAAGTCTATAGGTAAAATAAGTTAGATCATCAAAGCTCAATACACCTGAACTCTTGGCATTGGTAATGTTGGCATTTCTGTAGTAGGCATAGATGTTAAAAAGGTTTTCCAATACTATCGCTTCTCTAGCTTCTGCCCATTGAGACAATAACGATTTTAGTCTCAAAAACTCTACATCTATATTTGGATTCTTTTCAACATATTTTCTATAATCATTAGATTCTGTCAATGACTCTTTTGCAAACACTCCTCTACCAAATAAATCTTTAATATGCATAGGTAAAAAATTTGCAATTGCTCGTTTGGATGCTCCAGATTCTGTCACCAATTTTTCAACAACTGCTCTTTGCCTATCTATATCATCTTCAATCTTTTTTAACGAATAGGATTTTTCTTTACAAGAGGGTAAAAGCGGATCCACCTTATAAAAGTTCTGCATCAAGTCAAAGATTTTCCCAAAACGTTTGTCTTCTATATCCATAGCCAGCTTCACAAGATTAGAGAGCAGTCCATTGGCTTTCACTTCATCTAAAAAATGTTTCTCAAGCTTATCTGTACCTTGCTCTTTAGTCACAAAGTCAGGCTCCAACCCCAACTCCAAAGAAGCAGAACGCAATATGCTAGAAAAAAAGCTATCTAATGTCACGATGTAAGAGGTATGCGAAAGAAACCGAGCCAACACCTCTGGCT
>JALUWT010000084.1 GCA_027019325.1 Sulfurimonas sp. | reverse complement strand
GTTTTTAGAAGCTCTTGGGCATATCGCAAAAGCCAAAGGCATGAGTCAAATTGCCAAAGACACAGGCTTAGGAAGAGAGAGTCTGTATAAAACATTTTCACCGGGTGCGAAACCACGATTTGAAACCGTAATAAAAGTTATGAATACATTTGGAGTAAAACTGCAGACCTCTTCATAACTTTATTTAGTTGTAACTTTAGCCTATATTTTCACTCTTTAGAGTTTCAAATAGACCGTCTCTCCAAATTTTTGGCATAAAAAAAGGGAGACGACTTCAAAAGCCGTCTCCCTTGTAAAAACATAAACTTAGAGAAGTTTACTTAGATGTTGTCGCGAATACCTAGATCTTCAACAAGTTTAACATATGCATCTTTGTTCGTTTTTTTGAAGTATTTCATTAAACGACGACGTTGTCCAACTAATTTTAGAAGTCCAAGACGAGAAGCATGATCTTTTTTGAAAACTTTTAAGTGTTCAGTTAATTCTGCAATTCTAGTAGTTAATAATGCAATTTGAACTTCACTTGATCCAGTGTCATTCTCATTACGTCCGTATTTTGCGATAATCTCTTGTTTTTTCGCCGTATCTAAAGCCATAATAGCCTCCTGATGGGTATATAAATTTACTCCATTTGTACAAGACAAAAGAAGTTGAAGCGGGATTATACCTAAATTATTCTTTAAAATTATTTATATCTCATTCCTTCTCATCTATGGAGAGTTTTAACTTTTTTAGCTATAATAAGAGCCAAAATAATAATATAAAGATTTCAGACAATGTTAATAACACGCGCAAGTGAATATGCAATACTCTCTCTTATAGTCTTATCCAAAGGAAAAGACCCACTCGACAGTGATACACTCTCACGTGAGCTCTTCATCTCCAAAAGTTTTTTAGCAAAAATTTTGCAATCTCTCGCAAAAGCCAATATTCTCAAATCATACAAAGGTGTTAACGGCGGCTTCGTGCTCAACAAAGAACCTGCAGATATAAATATGCTTGAAATTATGACAAGTGTTGAAGGCAAAGCACCTGCTGTTTTTGAATGTTCTCCTTCTGTTCATGACTGTCCTTCCAACAAAGCAGAAATCTGCTCAATCTGGCCTTTTTTAAACAAACTTCAGGGGAAGATTGACTTCTTTCTCTCAGAGTTAAGCCTCGCTGACATTTTAAAAGATTAAAAGAGTGGTAGAAAAATAATTTGGCAAAAAAACGATTAACAGTAAGACAACAGGTTGGGACCGGACTTAACTTTCTAATAGGACAAAGAGATTTAAGTGTCGTTCTTTTTGTCATGGCAATCCTCGCCATTATCATTGTCCCACTGCCCTCTTCTATTTTAGATGTACTGTTAACGATTTCTATTGCAGTTTCTGTTTTAATTCTGCTTATATCACTTTATGTACCAAAACCGACAGATCTTTCAACATTTCCTACGCTCATTCTTATTTTAACCCTTTACAGGCTCTCTTTAAATATTGCCACAACAAGAATGATCTTGAGTAAAGGAAACGAAGGGCCTGAGGCGGTGAGTGACATCATCACAAGTTTTGGAGATTTTGTTGTCGGTGGAAATTATGTCATTGGTATCATAGTCTTCTCCATTCTTGTTCTTATCAACTTTATGGTCATTACCAAAGGTTCTACAAGGGTTGCAGAGGTTGCAGCGCGTTTTGTACTTGACTCTATGCCTGGGAAGCAGATGGCAGTCGATGCTGACCTCAATGCCGGGCTCATCGATGATGCTGAAGCAAAAGCGAGACGTGCTGAAATTCTTCAAGATGCAAACTTCTACGGAGCGATGGACGGTTCGAGTAAATTCGTCAAAGGGGATGCCGTTGCGGGTATCATCATTACACTCATTAACATTATCGGCGGATTTCTCATCGGTGTTTTTCAACATGATATGAGTATCAGTGCTAGTGCTTCCACGTTTACACTCCTGACTATTGGAGATGGTCTTGTCAGTCAGATTCCTGCACTGATAATTTCAACCGCTACAGGTATCATGATCACTCGTTCATCAAGTGATGGTGATAACTTTGCAGAGGGAACCATTACCCAAATGGTTGGCAATGCAAAGACTATGATGATAGTTGGCTTTATTATGCTACTTTTTGCACTTGTTCCTGGTCTGCCAACTGCTTCTATGGCATTTGTCGGTTTTCTTTTTGCCATTCTAGGCTGGTCAATCTACAAGTATGAAAAAGGGGAGCTGAGCATCTTGGATGTTGAAGGTGTTTTGGGTATAAAGAACAAAGAGCAAATAGAAGCAGAAAAAGAGAAAAATAGACCTGCTAAATCCAATGAAGAGATAGCCAAAGAAGAAGAGAGTGCGTTAGAAGATATTTTAAAAGTAGAGATGCTTGAGCTCACGCTTGGCTACCAGCTTATAAAACTTGCAGATGCTTCACAAGGCGGTGATCTACTCGAACGTATCCGTTCCATGCGTAGAAAAATTGCTTCTGATTATGGTTTTTTAATGCCGCAGGTACGAATCCGGGACAACCTACATCTCAAACCAAATCAGTATCAGGTTCTCCTCAAAGGTATTGCTGTGGGTGAAGGCGAAATCATGCCAGATAAATTTCTGGCAATGGACAGTGGTATGGCAACAGGAGAGGTCGAAGGTGAAGCAACGAAAGAGCCGGCTTTTGGACTTGATGCTATCTGGATTACACCCGATCAAAAAGAGGATGCCATCATCAATGGCTACACTGTCGTGGATCCCGCTACTGTCATCTCAACACATATGAGTGAACTCATCAAACGAAATGCTGAAGAGCTACTCACGCGTCAAGAGGTACAAGCGCTCATCGACAAAATCAAAAATGATTATCCGGTTATTGTTGATGATGTCCTCAATGTTGCGTCCATCGGACTTATTCAACGTGTGCTCAAAGCACTGCTACATGAAAAAATACCACTTAAAGATATGCTTACAATACTTGAAACCATTGCAGATGTAGCAGAGTATACAAAAAATGTGGACTTTATCAGTGAGCAGGTTCGGGCAAAACTCTCCCGCGTCATCACGCAGATGTACACCGGAGATGATGGAGTCATACGCCTGTTGACATTTGACACAGACACAGAGCAGCTGCTCTTGCAAAAATCACAAGAGCAAGATGGTGTCAGAAATCTTATGCTCAATGTCGGTGAAATCAATGCGCTCATTCAGGCAACAAGTTCAAAAGCTGCGGAAATCTTACAAAAAGGCATCTCTCCTGTCATTATTATTGTAGATCCGCAAATTCGTCGTGGAGTAGCCGAAATATTTGAACGTTTCTCTTTAGATGTTGTCACCCTCTCTCACGCAGAGATAGATTCGAGTGCAACTTTTGAAGTCCTAGGCTCCATCTCCATAAAAACTGAAGAATAACTTTACAAAAATTCTAAAACATAAAAAGGTAAAAAATGAAAAATAGAACGATCCACCATCTCTCCCATATAGATTTAGATGGTTACAGTTGTCAGCTTGTTATGCGCTACACGCCCTACACAAAATTTAATTATAATGCAAACTATGGAGCAGAAGTCAGACAAAAACTCGATTTAATACTTGAGAAGATCAGAGCGCGCAAAGAGGCAAGTTTCATCTTAATCACTGACCTCAATCTTACTGCAGATGAATCAAAATGGCTCAGTCACGAAGTCAAAAAGATGAACGATAATGGCAGGGATGTTATATTACAGCTTTTAGACCACCACGGTAGCGGTGAAGAGAGTGCGATGAAATATGAGTGGTACTTTTTAGATACAGCACGCTGTGCTACAAAAATCACTTATGATTATGCAAAAGAGCATCTGGAATTTAACGAACCCGATTGGATGCAGAAGTACGTTGATGTTGTCAATGCTGTTGATTTATGGAAACAAGAAGAGCATGGAAACTTTGAATATGGCAAAGTCTGTATGCGCCTTGTTACAGAGACAAGAGAGCTCAACCGCATTATGTTTCCACAGGAAGATTCAGAGTACAAACTTTCCCTGCTTCATGAAGCTGCAAAGTATATCAATGAGCCCGATGCTCCTATTGTTCTTGACGAAAAGATCTACTTTTTAAAGAAAAACTTTTTTAAACATGAAAAGAATGATACACTCGATAATTTAGCAACACGCTATGTAGTAGAACTTCTCGGCCGTGCACGCAGTGAAAAAACTATTTACTACAAAGGTTACAGAGGATATCTCAGTTTTGGTGTGGGCAACACTTCTATCATCGGTAATGGATTTTTAACACAATATCCGGAGTATGATTTTATCGTGGACGTAAGCTCACGCGGGACAATGAGTCTGAGAGCCAACAATCAGGTTAGTGTGGCACAGATTTCTAAAGAGTGGGCAAACGGTGGAGGACATCCAAATGCTGCAGGCGGACGTATACAAGGGTTTAAAGAGCAGTTCCGTTATGACAAAGTAAAAGCGCAGATAGAGCGTCTCATCAATGAAAAAGAGTCTCGTGCAGGTGATTTGGAGTATAAAAAAGAAAACTAGATATTTTAGTTATTTATAAAATATCTTTCTACCCCGTTAGCAAGTCCGAGTGCCATTGTTCGCTGGTACTGGCGGTTTGCCAATCTTTTGGCTTCCATCGGATGGGTGATAAACCCAACCTCTACTAAAACAGCAGGCATCTGCGCCCCAACTAAAACCCAAAAAGGACCCTCACGCACACCGGCATCTTTTACATTTCTATACCGTTTTTGAAGTGTTGATAATGCGCCTCTTTGCAAATCAATCGCCAATTTATTCGCAGCAATAATATTATGCGAATTGATGGTATTTAAAAAGCACTCTTTGCCATAAAAATCCATATCTTCCAAGTCAGCAGAATTTTCCAATGCAGCGACTTTTTTCGCTCTGTCTGAACGTGAGGTCGCAAGAAAATAGCACTCAAGACCATGGACACTTTTCGCATTTTTTCTACTAACAGCATTAGCATGAATGCTGACAAAGATATCTGCATGTTTTTCATTTGCAAACTTTGTTCTGTTTCTCAGTTTTATAAATTTGTCTCTATCGCGTGTCATATAGACCTTGTAACCACGAGAGCTGAGAATCTTTTTCAACTCTTTCGCTATTTGAAGAACAACGACCTTTTCACGGTAATGTCTATATCCAAGTGCTCCGGGATCTTTTCCCCCATGTCCTGCATCAATCACAATGATCTTATTTTTACGAGAGGCTGTCAAAATTTTTCTCTGAGATTTTTTAACGATTGGCGTTTCTCTTTTTACGGAGCCCGATGCCTTATTCATACGAATATAGAGCGCTTTTGCATCTTTTTTAAAGCGAATAGTCAGTTTTTTGCTATTTTCTATGACAAGTCTCAAAGTGTATGCATTATATTGTGCTAGTTTAATTCTATCGATGCCATTTTTACGCAGCGTTTGTGATCTTGTAAGCATAGAAGCATGGATATCAAAAACGTACTTGTATCTCTTTTTCTTTGAATCATAAAGTGTGAAATAGTTTATCTGATTGTTTCTCAGTTTTTTGTCAAACTGCAACACAAGTTTACCCTCTTTCCAACGCACTGCTTTGAGTTTATGGGAGGACTTAATTCTAATATTTTTATTTTTTATTTTTTTTATTTTTCTTGGTTTTGGAGCTTGATAAGATGATTTTGTGTGCAAAAGTTCTCTTGCGTATTGTGAAACGTCAATATGCAGTTTATTCCCTGAATTTACGATTCCTTCTAAGGCAAACTTTTTAGTTTTTTCATCATCACTCATCAAAGCCCGAAGGTAAAGATTTTTGTAATCATTATAGGCACGAAACTGATCTGTTTTACTAGAGGAACTGGCATATTTATCTGCACGTTTTAAAAGCTCATGATTACTTTGAGCATAAAGAGATACTACTAAAAGAAGAAAAATAACAAAAGAGCGAAGCATTAGCTGTCTATTCGCCCTCTGTCAATTTTTGCATTAACTCTTCAACAGAGATAATTTTATCGAGTTTGTACCCATTTGTTCCGGAGAAGAAAAGTCCGGTCTCTGTCTTTCCTTCATAGGCATCAGAGAGTCTGTCTGCGATACAAAATCCTACAACCTTTGCCTCTTCCCCTCTATTACATGGTGCAACACAGTTTGAGATGCATTTGATTGCAGGTCCTTCACGTTTTTCTACTAAATGCGTAAGATTTGTCACTACTCCTTGTGCAGGATAACCTACAGGAGAGGACATTAATACAATATCCTCCTCCTTTGCATCAAGCAGTACTTTTTTAAAGTTTGCGTGAGCATCACACTCATAAGTACCAATAAATCGTGTTCCCATTTGAACACCACGCGCTCCACGGCTCATCATATCTTCGATGTCAGTTTTATCCCAAACACCACCGGCTGCAATGACTGGAATATCTCCCCAAAGTGCCGCTTCTTCTACAACAGGAGCAACAATATTTTCAAGTTGATTTTCCGGTAATTTACACTGCTCATACGTAAAGCCCTGGTGGCCACCAGATTTTGGCCCCTCAACGACAACTGCATCAGGAATTCTGTCATAACGTTTTTTCCAACGCTTACAGATGATTTTAAGTGCTTTTGCAGAAGAGACAATAGGCACAAGTGCAACATCCGGATACCCTTCGGTAAACTCCGGCATATTTGTAGGCAATCCTGCACCTGTAATGATAATGTCAATTCCTGCTTCACAGGCATCACGCACAACGCGTCCATAATCATTGATAGCATACAAAATATTTGCAGCAAGAGGTTTGTCGCCACAAAGTTTTCTTGCATTTTCTATGATTGCGTGAAACCCCTCTTTAGAGTAGAAATTCACTTCGCTTAAAGGTCTGTCAGCTACCAATCTTTTTGCATACTCTTTGTCTTTGTAGTACCCAGTCCCAACAGCAGAAATAACACCAAGCCCACCTTGAGCTGAAACTGTACCGGCAAGCTGATCCCAGCTAATTCCAAGACCCATACCACCTTGAACTATTGGTTTTTCTATGACATATTTTCCAATTTTTAATGGCTCAAAACTCATTATTTTACCTTTAACTTTGCAAATTTTCTTTTCCCGACCTGAAGAAGATACTCTCCCTCACTCAGCTGCAGTTGCATATCTGAAACTTTTTCTTGGTTTATTTTAACACCACCTTGCTTAATATCTCTTCTTGCTTGAGAAGTAGATGGCTCAAGAGCACAATCAACTAAGGCTTTTGCTATCCATAGCTCTCCATTTTCAGCTTCAACTTCATACTCGGTGATATCTGTTGGTATCTGACTCTTTGCATGAACTTTTTCAAATTCATCTTTTGCTGCTTCTGCTGCTTCATAAGAATGAAAACGTGCTGTAATCTCTTGTGCTAAAGATTCTTTGACCTTTTTAGGGTGTAATTCACCACTCTCCACTCCTGCTTGTAGTGCAGCAATTTCATCGAGAGATTTTGTACTGATAAGTTCATAGTAACGCCACATCAGTTCATCAGAAATACTCAAAACTTTTCCAAACATATCATTTGGCTCATCAGACACTCCGATGTAGTTTCCTAGAGACTTACTCATCTTCTGCACGCCGTCAAGTCCTTCAAGAATCGGCATCATAAGAACAGCTTGCTGTTTTTTAATTCCATACGCTTTTTGAAGCTGACGTCCCATCAAAAGATTGAACTTCTGATCAGTCCCACCAATCTCAATGTCTGACTCTAAATGTACACTGTCATAGCCTTGAAGCAGTGGATACATAAATTCACTCACCGCAATCGGTGTATTTGCCGAATAACGTTTTGAAAAGTCATCACGCTCAAGCATCCGGGCAACCGTCAAGTTTGAAGCGAGCTGCAACATTCCTGCCGCACCCAGTCCATCAAGCCACTCATTGTTATAGACAATATCTGTTTTTTCTTTATCTAAAATTTTAAATGCCTGTGACGTATAAGACTCGATGTTTTTTACAATCTCTTCTTGCGTGAGAATCTTTCTTGTAATATTTTTTCCAGTTGGATCACCAATCATCGCTGTAAAACTACCAATTAAAAACTGTACGCGTCCACCATATTTTTGAAATATTGCCAGTTTTTGTAAAAGTACCGTATGCCCCAAGTGCAAATCCGGTGCAGTAGGGTCAAAACCCGCCTTTACACTGTACGTTTTGCCTTCATCATAATAAGCTTTTAAAAGTTTTTCAACTCTTTCGTTGTCTATAATCTCAGCACAACCTCTATTTATCTCTTTTAAAGCCTCGTTAATCATCTATCTTCTTCTCTTTTAGTAAATTTTTAATTTTTATAAGCATCATCGGTTCGCACCAAATGAACAACCTTAATATTTGACTCTATTTTAGCACGAAGTCTGTTAATATCAGCTTCCTTTGTTGTAAAAATAAGCTCACAATATTGAATATAATCAGAATACTCTTTCCCAAGTTCAATAGAAAGAAGGTCTATGTCTAATTTTACCAAATATGTTAAGAACTCGGCAAGTGCCCCTTTTGCATTATGGAGTGATGCTATCAATTTATACCTGTATAAGTTTTCCTGCGTCCATTTTACAAAAACCATAGGCTCACCGGCATCTAATTTTTTAGCAGCATTGGAGCACATTTTATGATGTACATGTGTCTTGCCTTTTTCTAAAAATGCCATCACTTCATCACCCGGTTTAGGATGGCAGCAGTAATCAAACACAACATCATTCACACTGCTTGTAGCATACACTTCCAAACCTGCAAATTCATACTTTTTGAGTTTAAATCTATGGCGTGAAATAAAAGCTTTGAAACGATTATTGCTACCGATATCAGAAACATATTTATGAATAACATTTTTAAAATGCTCGATGTCATTTGGGAGGTTTGAGAGAGAATCACAGTTGTTCTTTTTAAACCACTCTGCTACACGGGAATAATTCAAGTTCATAGCAGTTGCTACAATGCTAATAGCCGATTTTGCATTGATCTCACGCAAACGTGCATTACAGTTGAGCTTCATATTTGTTTTGGCTTTGGATGTTTTTACAGCATCCAACCAAGAGCATCTTGTCTCTATCATATCACCTGTAAAGATCTTCACGATATCGCCATTATTTAATTCTGTTAAGAGCGAAGATTTTGTTTTATTGACAAGTGCTGCAGTTGCCTTATTTCCGACCTCACTATGAACAGCATACGCAAAATCAAGTGCTACTGCACCACGAGGAAGGGTAAAGGCATCCCCTTTAGGAGAAAATACCGATATGTCTTCAGAGTACAAATCATTTTTTATGAGTGCATAAAAATCTTCAACAGATTCATTTTGGTACTGCAGATTATCCAGCCAGTCAAGCTTTATGTTATTACCGCCGCTTTTGTATTTCCAGTGCGCGGCAACACCAAGTTCTGCAGTTTTATGCATCTCATAGGTTCGAATCTGCACTTCAAAAATAGCTGTTTTATGAAAAACAGTTGTGTGTATGGTCTGGTAGCCGTTATCTTTGGCAACTGCAATGTAGTCTTTAAAACGCGAAGCCAAAGGGCGAAAATTGAGATGTACCAAACCAAGTGCATCATAGCATTTGATTGGCTCTTTTGTAAGAATTCTTACAGCGAAAAGGTCTAAAACCTCATCAATACTCACACCTTTTCGCTGCATTTTAAGATAAATGGAGTAGCGGTGTTTGATACGTGAAAGCACTTCAAAATCATCTTCACAAAAACCGCTTTGAAGCAGTATTTTTGAAACAGACTCTTTAAACTCACCCAATTTCATTTCAATCGCATGATAATTTGTATCAAGATAGTTGTCTATATGATGTTTCTCTTCAGCAAAGAGGTAGCCAAAACTCAAATCTTCTAAGATGTTTTTTAAAAAACTAATTCCAAGACGATGGGCAATTGGAGCATACACAACAAGGGTCTCTTCAGCTATTCTTTTTTGTTTATGTGGAGGCAGTGCTTCAAGGGTCAGCATATTATGCAGTCTGTCACACAATTTTACAACAAGAACCCGAACATCTTCAATACTTGCAAGAAGCATTTTACGAAATGAGAGTGCAGAGACGACAAGTTTTTCATCGGAGTGCGAAGGAACCAGTTCACTATCACGAATCACATCAATCTTTGTCAGTCCAGAGACAAGATGGGCAACATCAGCACCAAACTTTTCTTCAATCTCTATTATAGGAATATCTGTATCTTCAACGACATCATGCAGGAGTGCAGAAATTGCCATTGACTCATCATTAGTCAATGATGCTACAATAGAAGCCACTAAAATAGGATGAACAATGTAGGGTTCACCGCTCTTTCTGAACTGCTCTTTATGTGCCTCTATTGAAAAGTCAAGTGCTTCTTGTAAGATGTCTGTGGAAGGTATTTGGGAAAAGAGATAAGAAGATGCTGAATCAACATCACGTAGATGCTTAATCTTGTCAATAGCTAGTTGATTCAGTCCCAAGAGATTACTGCTCTTTTTTAGTAAAGCCTTTAACTACGATGAGGCCTTCAGCGATTTCCATAAGCGCTAAGTCAGCTGATTTTATGTGACTTGTGTTTACGTTAAGTTTGCTTGTTGCACCGTTTTCTAGCTCATCACATCTTTTTGCAACAGCTATAGCTAATTGATATCGATCCATATTTGGATTTTCTATTAAAACTTTAGCAGTTAATTCTTCAACTTTCATTTGTATTCCTTTATTTAACTATTGAGCAATTTTTCATATTGCCATTTAAAATGTCCAATAAGTTTCCTTTTATGGACATATCGCAAACGATAATAGGCAGACTGTTATCTTTTGCAAGTGCAATAGATGTGTCGTCCATCACTTTAATATGATCTTGTAAGGCTTGATCATATGTTAATTCATCAATTTTTTTTGCATCACTGAATTTTATAGGATCTTTGTCATAAACACCATCAACTTTTGTTGCTTTGATGATAACTTCTGCACCAATTTCAACAGCACGAAGTGTCGCGGCTGTATCTGTTGTAAAAAATGGATTTCCAGTTCCTGCAGCAAAAATAACTACACGCCCTTTTTCTAAATGACGTGTCGCTTTACGATTGATGTAAGGCTCGGCAATTTGTTCCATTTTAATAGCAGTCTGCATACGTACCTGTAGTCCTGTATGTTCACATGCTTCCTGCATTGCAACACCGTTAATCACGGTTGCTAGCATACCCATGTAATCACCAGATGTACGCTTAATAATTCCGTCTTGTGCTGCAGTAACACCACGAATAATATTCCCACCCCCGATGACGATACCAACTTCGATACCAGCATCAATAAGAGATTTAATCTCTTGTGCTATATACTTTAATATTTGTGTGTCAATCCCATGACCTGCCTCACCGGCAAGAGCTTCACCTGAAAACTTAACCAAAACACGTTTGTTAGCCATGCATACAC
>JALUWT010000083.1 GCA_027019325.1 Sulfurimonas sp. | reverse complement strand
CATTAGAGTTTTACACAAGATGGGCGAACATGAACCTGCAAAATATGATATGTCTTCACTTAAAGTTTTGGGAACTGTAGGTGAACCAATAGACCCTCCGGCATGGAAATGGTACTATGAAGAGGTAGGTGGCTCAAAATGTTCAATCGTCGATACCTACTGGCAAACTGAAACAGGTGGGCATATAGTATCTCCACTACCAGGTGCTACACCTATAAAACCAGCATGTGCAACACTTCCTGTTCCAGGGATTATGGCTGAGATTTTAGACCCTGCTACGGGCGAAAAAGCTGAAGTGGGTGAAACAGGCTATATGTGTGTAACCAGGCCTTGGCCATCTATGATAAGAGGTGTTTGGGGTGATAAAGATAGATTTGTAAAATCATACTTTGGAGATGTTAAAAAAGATGGTAAATCTGTTTACTTTACAGGTGACGGTGCTGTTTATGATGAAGATGGATACATCACTATAACGGGTCGTACTGATGATGTTATAAATGTAAGCGGACATAGAATGGGAACTGCCGAGGTTGAAGCAGCTATCAAAAAACATGCAAACGTTGCAGAGGTTGCAGTTGTTGGTAAGCCTCATGAACTTAAAGGTGAGGGTATCTTTGCATATATAGTTTTAAAATCAGATGATGGTATTGCCGATGAACTAGAAGAGATGAAAGCTATCAATAATGTTATAAGGCAAGAGATAGGAAATATCGCTATATGTGATGATATAGCCTTTGTTGTAGGACTTCCAAAGACTCGCTCTGGTAAGATTATGAGAAGGATACTTCGCTCTCTTGCAAAAGGTGAAGCAATTACCCAAGATATTTCAACGCTAGAAGACCCAAGTGTAGTTAAAAAGATAGAGGATATGCTTAAAAAACAGTCTTAAAAAGGGTATAATTTCATAATTAAACTTAAAAAAGAGATATTATGAAATTATGCGTTGCACTTGATTTACCCACAAAAGAAGAGAATTTAGAACTTGTTTACAAACTAAAAGATTACGATGTATGGTTGAAAGTTGGTTTTCGCTCATACATCCGTGATGGAAAGGATTTTCTTGATTCTATTAAAAAAATAAATCCAAATTTTAAAATATTTTTAGACTTAAAACTTTATGATATACCAAACACTATGGCTGATGCTGCTGAGTCCATAATGGGACTTGGAGTTGATATGTTTAATGTTCACGCCTCATCAGGTAAAAAAGCTATGAAAGAGGTTATGAAAAGGCTTGAAAAGTATGATAAAAGACCAATAGTTTTAGCTGTAACCGCACTTACCTCTTTTACAAATGAGGAGTTTAGTGAAATATATACAGATAATATAACAACAAAAGCAAATCAGTTTGCAAAAGATGCGAATGAAAGTGGTTTAGATGGAGTTGTATGTTCTGCATTTGAAAGTAAAGCTATAAAAGATATTACAAGTCAAAATTTTATGACTTTAACTCCGGGAATCCGTCCATTTGGTGAAGATGCAGGAGACCAAAAAAGAGTAGCCGACATCTCTTATGCTAAAAATGCAATGGTTGATTTTATAGTTGTAGGTCGTCCAATTTATCAATCAAAAACTCCAGATGAGGTAGTAAAAAAAATATTAGCAAAATTTTAAACACTTTAAGCTTAATATTATATATATGGAGGTATAATTTCATCCTCTAAAGGATAGATGGGTGAGCTGGCTGAAACCACATCCCTGCTAAGGATGCGTACGGGTAACTGTACCGAGGGTTCGAATCCCTCTCTGTCCACCATAAACCCCCTAAAATACGAACTTTCAAGACGATTAAAAGAAGAAGTAAAATCCCTTACGTACCCTTTTACTTATAAATTGAGATACTTCTATCAAAATCTTTATAATTCGATTCTATGTAATTTACATAAACATCATAAACCATTTGAGTATTTGCATGACCTAAAAGCTGAGAAAGTTGTATAGGTGTTACCAAATCATTAT
>JALUWT010000082.1 GCA_027019325.1 Sulfurimonas sp. | reverse complement strand
AATTCTTTCTCTTTTGCAATAAAACGCAAAAAATCTTTTTCATTCTCAACAACTACACTAACAGGTAAGCGCTGCGCTCCCATACTTTTAAAAGCAAACTCCCTGTACTCCACAACGAGATGCAAACGCTCCAAATGTTTTATCTCATCAAAAAGAGTTACCAAGTTTAAACGCAGCTCCTTTTGTGTCGGTTTTTTCAAAGCGATTTTATAGGGAAACAGTGGTTCTCTTTCTATGAAACTTCGCAAAAACTCTCCATTTTCATAAAGCCTCAATGCCTTTTTACGAATAAGTACCGCATCATACAACATTATGCACGCCCTGCATTTTTCTGATACTCCTCAATACTCATCGAGAGCAGTGAAGAGTGCATCCCATCTTGATTATGCACAAAGTGGATAGTTTTTACAAAAGGCTCAATCACATTAATCTTCGTTTTTGGTGTAATAACCAAAAGTTGCAGATGGAGTTTTTCAAAAAGACGCAGTGCATATTTGGTACTCTCATCACTCCCTTTTCCAAACGCTTCATCTATCATCACAAAACGAAAAGAACGACTTCTTACTTCATTATATTCCAACCCAAACTGAAAAGCCAAAGAGGAAGCCAAAACGGTGTAGGCAAGTTTTTCTTTTTGTCCACCTGATTTTCCACCACTGTGGGCATAATACTCTTTTTCACTATTATCACTGATATATCTCTCACTTGCACTAAAATTAAACCAATTACGCACATCTGTAACAAGCGCTCTCCAGCGTTTATCAATCTCGCTCTGTCCCTCTCGTCCATTAAATCTATCTATAATGTTTTTTATCTGCAAAAATTTTGCTTCATCGTAACTGTTATCACTACTAATGGCATAAGAGATGGCAGATTTAATCTCTTGTTTAAACTCTCTTATCTCTTTGATGTTAGAAGGTTCTGCTATGAGTTTTATGTATGTACCGCTGTTATACTCTATCTCTTGTAAAGAATCATTTATTTTAGCAATTTTCTTCTCTATCTCTTTGGCATTGTATTCTAATTCCTCTTGAATCATCACAGTTTTTTGCATCGTCTTTTCTTTAAAAAGCGCCTTAAATCGTTTCTCAAACTTAGGCAAATCATCACGTTTTAAGGCTGAAAGTTTTGCACGAAAATCCAGCAATGACTCCATCGAAGCATCAAACTCTTGCGATTCTACCCTAAATTTACTCGTATAGCTGTTCATCATAGTCAATATTTTTTGCACAAGATTTTGTACCCTCTTAGCGAAGTTATCTACCCTTCTTTGCAACTCTTGACGTAGCTCTTTTTCTCTTGCTCCAATGTTCATAAGAGAGAGTTGTTCTCTTTGCTCTAACAGAAAAAAGTCATCCAAGCAGTTTTGCTGTTTTTTTTGTAAGAGAGTTATATTTTCAAGTTCTTGAAGCTGTATCTCCAATGTTTCTATCTTGGTTTGCAATGCTCCAAACTTTTGTGCATACGCTTCTATTTGTGGTTTAATCTCTAGACTTTTTTGCTGTACATTTTGGAGTTCTTGACGTAATGTTGCTATAAGGTTAGAGCTTGTCTGAAGCACTTCAAGCTCTCTATTTATCTCTTCAATCTTTTTAGTAACACTGTAAAAATTAAGTAATTCAAAACTTTTATATGCCAAAACATCCCGTAGTCTATCACGCTGTTGTGTAAGACTTTTCAAATTTTTGTCACCTTGCGCAAGTGCTTCTTTTATAAAAGAGAGCTTTTCTTGCCGATGTTCCTGCTCTTTTTGCAAGGCTGCAAGTTTTTGAGCATTATCCCAGCCGAGTGTCCACCTACTTTTATCTGTTATTGCGTGTCTATCATCTTTTTCGTGTCGTGTGTAGCTGCTTTTAAACTGTCCTGTTTTTGTCAGTGCCTTTTTATATTTTCTAAACTCTTCAATCGTATCAACGCAGGCAATATCAAAACGCTCAAAAAGCATTACGTCAACTGCATCATAAAAAGGCGAATCAGCTTTTATCTCTATCTTTTGCAACAATGAGTTTTTACTTTGTTCAAAAAAATCCCTTTGTTTCTGCTTTTGAAGTACTTTAAGATAGACAAGTTTCCCGTTTAATTGGGTCTCATTTACATAGCTACTCACCGCTTCGTAATAGTTTTCATTAACAAGTAAAGAGAGTGAAAAACTATGTAACACGCGCTCAATAGCACCTTCCCACTCTGTATCTTTTACTTTGAGAATTTCTCCGACAAAGGGAAGCGCTTCAACATCCAAAGAGAGTTTCTTCGCCATCGCATCCCGAATCTGAGAGATATATTTTGGAATATTGGAGCGATTATTTTGCAGATAAAGCACCTCACTCTCAACTTCGGAGAGTTCTGATTGATACTTTTGCATAGAGACAGCGTGAAATCGTTGCTCATTTTCTATTGTAACCCGTTGTTGATCAATATTCGAAAGTCTCTCCTCAGCTTCAAGTCTATTTTTTAAAAAGCGATGTTCATTAGAGACAGTTGCTAGTTTCAACTCTTTTGCAAGAGCATTATAAATACTGTTTGACTCTTTTTTTATACTCAAATCTTCTTCGCTGCGTTTACGCTCATCTTGAAGCTGTCCTATGCGTTCTCCACCGTTTTTTTGCAGTTCCACTTGTAACTTTACCGCTTTTGTATTGAGTATCTCAAGCTCTTCATCCAAACGTTTTTTTTGTGATTCTGTCTTTGTTACATCAAGCCGCAGTTCTTCAAGTTTCACATGCAAAAGCTCTTTTTTAAAGCTAGCAAAATAACTCTCAAGCCCATTTCGCATCAATTCATATTCATCTTTTTGTTGTTGGAGTTTTTCATACTCTTTTGCTTCTGTATCTATGGGTTCAAGCATCTCTATCTGTTCTCTTGCTCGCAATACTAAAGTATGTGTATGATTTAATTCTGCAAAATTTTTGCACAGTTCATCTATCTTTTCGTCTATTGTACTGTGCTCAAGCATATGTTCACGCACAAAAGAGGTGAGATTACCGATTGATTTGAGAGAAACTGTTTGATAAAAAAGATTTAATGCCTGCTCATTTTTAATCCCGACTGCCCTTTTAAAATCTTTTGCATACTCAATAAAACTTTCATACACTTCAGTATGCTTAAGCCCACGTAAATACTTTTTCAAAGCTCGTATATCTTTAAAATCAACATCAAGAAAATCTTTCTTTATCTCTAAAGAGCTGCGTGAGGAGACAAAAAATTTCTGCACTTTAGAATTACCGATGTAGAGAAACTGTGCAACACTATAGTTCTCATCGAAACCTTCATTTTCAAATCGCGCAAGTAAAACCGTAAAACTGTTTTCATCACGTAGAGCTACGGCTTTGGCATTTCTAAGTGTTTCATCCTGCGCCGATTTATATTCACCTAATATGTACGACTTGAGCGTTCGCTCCTTTGCATCTGCTCCAGCGGCTTTGTTAAAGGTAATCTTTTGAGGAGGGACAAGAAGTGTCGTAATAGCATCAACAATGGTGGATTTCCCTGAACCAATATCACCTGTTAAGAGCCCGTTTCGCTTATCAAGTGAGAGTGTAATAACCTGCTTATCATAGGTTCCCCAGTTATAAAGAGAAAACTCTTGCAGCCTAAACCCTGTTGCGCTGTCATCCTCGGCAAAATCAAATCTCAACTCCATCGTTCCTCCTTATACTCCTGTAGTTTTGCATCAAAATCACTCAGCCACTGGGCATCGACAAAAGCTTTGAGCGCACTTCGTATCTCATAACTTTGTTCACTCGATTTGAGCTTTTTTAAAAAACCCAACTCTTCCACTTTTTTTATAGTAGAATCTATCTCTTTTTGTATCTTCACTTCGTTAAATTTCTCTTCTAAAAAAAGCAGTAGATTTTGCGCTATCTCCTCTTTGGTAATAACCGCACGGCTTGAATCACTCTGCATCTCGAAATCTACAATTCTTTTTCTCAGCAGCACACACAAAAGGGAGACTTTATAACTAAGTTCTCGTGAGTTTATCAGTTTTGGAAGTTGTAGGACATCCTCATCTTGCTCTATTACTTTTAAATAGGCATACCCCTCCACCTCATTCAACTCTAGTTCCAGACCAATAATGGCAAAGTAGTCACTCATCACACCACGGCTGTTCTCTATCATCTCCAGCCAGGCTTTTTCATTATCACTTTTGTAAAAAATCCCTTTTATAAGCAATATCGTTGCTATTTTTGCATCATGGTTCATTATCATTATTACGCTTCCCTTACAAATATAATCTTTGGCAAAGCCACTTTTTTACTCTTACCCTCTGCATCACTTATCACAAGAAGCCCTTTTTCTTTTTCATCTATCACGACATTTTCACTGTTTTTAGCTAAAGAGATATAAGCTATAAGTTCTGCCACCCCTTTGCTAATAGGGTAGGTCTCGATAATTTCAGAAAGTTTTATCTGTGGTTTTTTCAAAAGTGCTTTTTGAATATTTTGTGCTAAAAGTGCTTCATCTATATAAAAAAGATTATAAAAACTCTCCATATCTAGGTTTATATCTTCTTCATGCAGTTCTTTTGAAAAATTTTGTGCTTTTTTTGGCTGATACAAAGACTTTGAAAAGATAGAATTGATAGCTACTTTATGTCCTGCAATAGTTGTAAAATCCTTCTCTTTTGGAGGGTTTTGCTTTATCTGCATTGCCATTTTTTCTATCTGCCCAGAAAGCTCCAAAATACGTCTGTTATCCACCCAAATCCTGTCATCTAAAAATCGTCTGAGTTGCTCTATAAGCTTAGAAGAGATATTAAAAACTTTTTCACCATTTTTAAGAAGTACAAATTTTAGATCATGAAGTTTTTTTTGCTTATCAAATTGCGAAATACTCTCTATGCTGTAGAGATTTTCAAGCAGTTGTGAGAGTTTTTCGCTGCGTTTGGTATCACTCAGCAACTGCCAAAAAGCAAAAAAGCTTTTTCCCTGATTACTCTCGCGTATATCATCTTCAATCTCAAAAATGGAACTAAGCACATCCCCTTTTGCTTCATTTGCAAGAGCAATCTTCTCCATTGCTGTTGCGTTCAGAGAACGAAAATTGTACTCTATTTCACTAAAATCGTATTTAAGTTTTCGCACCATCTCCTCAATCTGCATATAATGCTCTTTGATGCGTGAGGAATCAAAACGAATATCTTGCTTTAATCGAATTGATTCTATCTCTTGTGTCAGTTGTTGCTTCTTGGTTTCAAGTTCATTGATTCTCTCTTCATCACTCAAGGTTGTTTCAAACTCCAGCTCTTCAAGAAGCTCAAAAATAATGTTAAACTTACTGCGACTGCCTACAAACTCTTTTTTCTCCAAAGATTCTATAAATTCAAGTGCTTTTTGTGTGTAGGGCGTCAGCTCATACAGAGCCTCATCTGAACTATCATGATATTTTCTCAAATAACCATTTTTTTCACTAACAAAATCATCTAAATACTCTTTTGGATTTTTCGGATACGCCTGATTATAAATCTCATTAATAGTAAAAAGATAATCATCAAGATAGGAGAGAATTTCAGAATGTTGCAGGGTAATTTTTGCATTTTTTATAAAAGCAAGATAAAAAAAAGAGAGAGTAAAAGCAAAGTTATCGCTCTTTAAAAGCTTCAGTGTCCAATCTCTCTCTTGAAGATTTTTTAGTTTTTCATAGGTCATTAACTGAGTGACTTAACTTTAAGCAACACTTTTCAATGTCAATTCCAGCATGCTTTCTACACTTAAATGATAATCAATAGATTCCCACTCAATTCCTCTGTTCATACAGATAAATTTACAATTTTTCATTCCAAATCCTTCTAAAATTTCCTTCTCTTTTCTCATATTATATCAAAATTTACAATAAACTTCTCATCTCATCTTCCGTAAGTGTCCCTACACCCAAACTCACAGCTTTGTCATACTTACTTCCGGCATCTTCGCCATATATGACATAATCCGTCTTCTTACTCACGCTTCCTGAGACTTTGGAACCAAGAGATTCTAACATCTCTTTTATCTTTGGTCGTGGCTCACTCATCGTTCCTGTCAGCACTACTGTTTTGCCTTTAAAAGGGTTCTCTTTTGCCTCTTCTTTTTGTTCAGGTGCAACAGGCTGTAAAATCGCTTGGACTTTTTCTACTGTTTCATGATTTACCCGCATAAATTCCAGATAACTCTCCGCCATTTCATCACCGATGCCATCAATTGTGACAAGCTGTTCTTGTGTTGCGTGAGCATACTCCAATCCAAAGGCTTCGGCTATCATTTTTGATCCAACTTCTCCGATGTGCTCGACTCCAAGGGCATTGATGAAGCGCCAAAGTTCACACCCTTTTACACTCTCAATAGAGGTCAGCAGATTCTTCGCTCTTTTCTCTTTGAAGCCTTCAAGTTCCAAAAGTTTTTCCATCGTCAAATCAAACAAATCAAGAACACTGCGTACAAGTGCAGCATTAAAGAGCTGTTCCACTATTTTATTGCCAAGTCCATCAATATTGAGACACTGCTTGGAAGCAAAATAGATGATGGAATTGACCACTCTTGCCTCACATGTGAGATTTTGACACTTGATGAGCACCTCTTCTTGAAGCAGTTCACTCCCGCAGACCGGACAGTTTTTAGGACGCTCTATTTTCACTTCGCTACCGTTTCTCTCCTGCGTGAGCACTTTAACGATTTTAGGAATAACATCCCCGCTTCTTAAAATAATCACCTGATCACCAATGCGAATATCCATACGCTCAATCTCATCAAAGTTATGCAGTGTTGCACGCTCAACAACAGCACCTTCGATGTCCGTCGGCTCAACCACAGCTACGGGTGTAACCACACCTGTTCGTCCGACTTGTAAAATGATGTCTTTGAGTGTCGTTATCTTCTCAACTGCAGGAAACTTGTACGCCACAGCCCAACGCGGTACTTTTACTGTGTAGCCCATATCTATCTGCGCTGCTATCTCATTAACTTTGACAACCATACCATCAAGCATCATCTGATAACTCTCACGCTGCTCTTTCATCTTCTCATAGATCGCTTCTATTTCGTCATAGCCTTTTGTCACAGCCCGAAGTGGTGGTTCTCGAAATCCAAGCTCATAAATGTAGCTCATCTTATCGCTGAGTAGTTTATGTTCTAAAGAGTTCACACCCACACCGTAAGGCAAAAAGACGAGGTTGCGTGAGGCTGTGATGCCAGGGTCTAACTGTCGCAGACTTCCGGCTGCCGCATTACGAGGATTTGCGAAAAGCTGCTCCCCTCTTTTCATACGCTCTTTATTAATCTTCTCAAATTCCTCTTTAAAGATAACGACTTCCCCACGAATTTCAATGAGCTCTTTATGTTCAATGCTTAAAGGAATGGAGCGGATAGTCTTTACATTTTGCGTGATAAGTTCACCCTCTTCACCATTTCCACGTGTAATGCCTTTAATAAGTTCACCATTTTCATACACTAAATCTAAACTCGCACCGTCATACTTCGGCTCACAGTAAAATGTTACACTACTGTCAAGTCGGTAAGTTTTTTCAAGCCATTTTTGCAGTCCCTGGGCATCAAAGATATCTTCTAGTGACCACATGCGTGAGAGATGTTTTGCTTTTACAAAACCCTCACTCACTACATCACCGACTCTTTGCGTCGGAGAATCAGCCAATACCTCAGCAGGATGCGCCTCTTCATACTCCACCACCTCATGGTAAAGCTTGTCATAGCCCTCATCTGTCATTATCGGATCATCCAAAACATAGTAATGGTATGCCCAAAGATTTAGTTTTTCTACTGCGTTTATATACTCTTGATTATTCATAATGAGATTTTATCTTAAACTCGCTAAAATAAGGAAAAAATCAGATGGAAATATGCAATGAATATGACAATGGCAAGCTCACAAGAGGCAAAAAAAGCGTATGCACTTGTGCGCTCTTTACAAAAAAGATTTGTAGAAAAACTCGATGCTTTAACAAAAAAATATGGAAATGGCAAATATTTTAAAGAGCTAACGTGGCTGCGTGACGATGGAATTCACGGGGGTGGAAGCCGATTTGAAGCGCGGGATGAGACACTTTTCAACACAGCAAGTGTCAATGTCTCGCAGGTTCATTATGATGAACTGCCAGAGAAACAGCTCAAAAGTGCCACAGCCATCTCGACTATCATCCATCCGGGCAATCCAAATGTGCCCTCCGTTCATATTCATATCTCACTGACAGAGCTACGCAGTAAAAAATCTTACTGGCGTATTATGGCAGATCTTAATCCAAGTATATTCAATGAGCATGACCGTGAAGCATTTGCTAAAGCCCTGCAAAATCTCAGCGGTGATTATTACGCAGAAGGGAGCCAACAAGGGAATAAATACTTTGCCATTCCTGCACTGGAACGTACTCGTGGAGTCTCCCACTTCTATCTTGAAAACTTTCAAACACAAAACAGTGATGCAGATTTTGACTTTGCCAAACAGTTTGGAGAGGGAATCATAGATGCCTACAGCAACATCATCGACAACGCCCTCGCCTCACGCAAAAAGATAAGTCCGGCAGACAGAGCCGAACAGCTCGCTTACCATACAACTTACCTTTTCCAAGTACTCACTCTTGACCGTGGAACGACAGCGGGACTGATGGTACACAATCAAAATGATGTCGGCATCATGGGTTCACTCCCTTCACACATAAACAGAAAGCTTTTAGCCTCATGGAGTAAAAAAGTGCCACAACCACAAGATAAACTCGTAAACGCACTTGTCGATGCCATAGGTAATGATGGGACTATAGATATTCTGACAAAAGAAAAACTAGCAACAGCAGTACGAGAACACTATAAAAAGTACCCTGAAGCACTAAGTATGCAAGCAAGTGGAAATACTATTCCCTCTACTGTGCAAAACCATAACAGATAAACGCCTTAGTGCCTTAGAAAATTTAAATCATTGAATTATTACTTAAGGAATAAATTGTACATTTAATACTGTATATGACAAATAACACACAAAATGTTCAAATAACGATTAAAAAAGTATTAAAAGCACACTTTTTTCTTAAGCTTAATGACTTAATTTTTTATGTTATAAATATGAAAATTGACCTAAGCCCTATTTTTAGGTAAACTAATGAAAATTAATAGAACATATTTAATGATAGTTATTTATTGTATACAGCATTAAAGATATAAAATGTTTGTTGAATAAATAGTTGTACGTTCCCGCGGAGCGGAAACGTACAACGGCGAAGCTGAGCCCTAAACGTGCCACCAACCTTTTGTCGTATTCCGCTACGCTACATACAACAAAATGCAGGAGTCCCACACAAAGGTGTCTCCCAGAAAATCGCAAGCGAATTTTCTGAAATACACATTTGTGGAGCTCAGCTTCGCCGTTAGATGACACAGAAAGGAGTAGCATTTGGAAAAAGAAATAAATGAGTTAAAAAAAATTGTGAAAGATTTAAGTAAGTACTCAAGCGAAAAAATCATAGACCAAGTCATTGTAAATTTGCAAGAGGAAGAACCTGCCTTTTCATTTTGCATTATAAACATAAAAAAAGTAGATGAAGATATAGCATATAAACTACTTAACTATGCTATTGATACTATTAATTCACCCTATGATGACTTATATTATTTACTCAGTATGGTGCATAGCGAATATAATGATGTTAATTTAATCCATAAAATAATTAACAAAGCGTTGGAAATTAAACAAAATCCTTTTTTATTAGCACAATATAGTGACTTTGTTATAAGAGAGTTAAATGATAAAATATTTGCACAAGAAATAATTTATAAAACACTAAATATTACAGCAGAAGCACCTGATATATTTAATTCAGCAAAAACCTTTCATGATGATTATAATGAAGAGAATAGAATTAAATTCTTAGAGTCTATCATTCATGGTTATGATTTTTATTCATTAGCTACTTTTGCTTCTATCGTTTCTGCTGCTGATGGGTTAGGAGATAAACTTCTTGGAAAAAAATTACTGAATGAAGCATTAACTCAAGTATATTCTTATGAAGATCTGCGTGATTTAATTATAATTGCAATTGAAGACATTAAGGATAAAGATTTTGCACAAAATATTTTATATAAAGCCAGCTTGAATAATAAAAACATTGACCAAGAAACTGTAAAAAAGCTAAATGGGTTTATAGAAAAACAAGTTTCATGAGAATACAAAGAAAGTGTCGAAGTAGTCAATCTGAGATGACAAAACAAATAATTAAGGAGTAGTACATGAATAAACAGAATAATTACATTATAGGTGTTGGAAGCGGTGGATGCAATATTGTAAATAATATTTCAAAAGAATTATCAGTATCAACAATTTTAATTCAAACTCAAGATGATATGAAAATAATAGACACTCTTAAAAAGAAGTCATATCTCATTTGTGCACTAGGTGGTAATTTTGGTAGTCAAGCTATTCTAGAAATTGCAAATGCATTTAAAAAATCAAATATTTCTTTTGACATCATAGTTACACTCCCTTTAACATTTGAGGGGAAACATCGAAAAACAACTGCTGAAGAGACCATCAAAAAACTGACTTTGCTTGATGTTAAAGTGCATGTAGTGGATAGTAATATGCTTTTAGCGAATATTGACACTGAAATATCAATGTCGGATTCTTTCAGAATAATAAATAATTATATAAAGGACACAATAACAGATGCCTAATAAAATGCAAAATAATTTAGACCTTATTTATTCAAAAGAATTAGATAAGGCTAAAATAATAGAAGATTTTTCTACTCAAGACCTATGTTCTTTTTCTGCACCATTCTTAATAGATATACCTAAAAATTATGAAGCCTCATCAAAAAAAATTCTATATATTGGCAAAGAGACGAACCTTTGGTGGGGAAAATTAAGACATTTTGTAGATATTAATGATTCTATAAAAATTCTTAAAAAACGATATAAA
>JALUWT010000081.1 GCA_027019325.1 Sulfurimonas sp. | reverse complement strand
GTCTGTATCCGCTAGAACATAGGCAGAGTTAAAGATGTTGAGTCCTTTGTTCTCCATCGCTCCCATATTGAAACTGTCAACTGCTACTATGTTGTAGATATCCAAATCATACTCACGCCCGTAAACTTCTTCATCCCAGAGCATCGCTTCTTTGAGGGAGTGCATAGCATGCGTACATTTTGCTTCATTACCTTTGTCTACATAAATATTGAGGGCTACAGGATTGCCTGATGCTGTTGTGAATTCATCCGATACACTTCCCAGATCACCGGCAACCAATGCAAAAAGGTAAGAGGGTTTTGGATGCGGATCATGCCAGCTCACACCATGTCGTCCATCAAAATACTCATGACACTGTAATTTATTTCCATTACTTAAAAGTACGGGATACTTCTCTTTGTCTGCGATAACTGTCGTTGTAAAAACACTCATAACATCAGGACGGTCCAAATAGGGTGTGATGCGGCGAAAGCCTTCCGGTTCACACTGCGTACAGAAGATATCACCCGATTTATAAAGCCCCTCTAGCTCTGTGTTTTTATGCGGATAGATTTTATTGACAATTTTAAGCGTAAAACTCTCCCCAACATCTGAAATTTTGAGTGACTCTGCATCTACAGTATAGTTCTCTTCACTCAGCGTCACATCATCAAGGCTTACTTCTAAGAGCTCCAAATCTTCTGCATGGAGCTGCAAATCTGTAACATTGTCAAGTTTTAAAAACTTCATAACATTGGTAACTATCGTCTCCTCTTCAAACAGCTCGAAAGTCAGTTGCACATCATTAATGGCAAAAGAGGGTTTTGTATAATTTTTTAAATATATTGCTTCTGGTTGCTTACTCATCTCTATCTCTTTATTTTAGTTAGACAATTATACTTTAACTCTGCATTCAAAGCTATTAAATTTATTGTATAATTACCCACTTTTTTTTGGAGATACTTTATGCAGTCATATACTTTTTCTATTTTTGGTGTTGTTAAAGAGAGCTTTAATCGAACAAATGGTGTTAAATGGACATTTATAAGCGCTCTGCTTCTCTACCTGCTCATTGAATTCGTTATTGCCTTTGCACTACTGTTGATTCTGCCGGGGGTTGAGCACTATCTTGATTTAATATTGACAATACTCACACTTCCAATCGCAGTCGGTATCATTATACTTGGTATCTCTCGAGCGCGCAACAGGGAGCTCTCTTTTAAGCAGATTTTTGACTATTTTGGGCAGTATCCTTATCTGCTTTTGGGCTACATTCTTGTGACACTTTTTACTATACTTGGCTTTATTGCTCTTGTTATACCCGGCATATATCTTGCCGTATCATATGCCTATGCCCTACCCTTAATAGCAGATAAAAATATGAGTGTATGGAATGCAATGGAACTCTCACGCAAGACAATTACACAGCAGTGGTTTCGATTTTTTGGACTCGGGGTTGTTTCATTCATCATCATCATACTCTCAGCTATCCCTTTTGGCATTGGGCTTATCTGGAGTGTTCCTACGGTTTACATCGCTTACGGACTGCTTTATCACAGACTCTTTGATGAAGAGGAAGAGAGTATTTAATCTCTCTTCGTTGTTTTTCGCTTCTTTTTGGAGCTTTTTAAAGATTTTGCCGTCACCTTTTTAGGCTCTTTTTTCTTCACAAATTTCTTCTCTGCTTTTTTATGCTCAGACTTTAGCTTAATGTCTTCAATATCTTTACGTCTGATGTTTGGATCAGGCTCGAATCCTTCTACTGTCTCTTTTGGTATTTTTTGGCCTATGAGCTTTTCAATCTCTTTAATGTCATACTTTTCATAGATATCTATGAGGCTAATTGCTTCACCCTCACGTCCTGCACGACCTGTTCGCCCTACTCTATGCACATAATCTTCAGGAATGGAAGGCAGCTCGTAGTTAATAACATACGGTAACTCTTCAATGTCGAGTCCGCGTGAGGCGATGTCTGTTGCGACAAGCACACGAAATTTTCCCTCTTTGAACTGCGTGAGGGTTTTGAGGCGGTTGGCTTTTGTCTTGTCTCCATGGATAACACCCACTTTGAGCCCATCTTTTTTTAGCTCCTCTGAGAGTTCATCGGCACTCACTTTTGTTCTTGTAAAGACCAAAACCTGTGGAAAGTTGCGTGAGCCTATAAGGTAAGCCAAAAGTTCCGCTTTTCTTGCCGTGTCTACCTGATATACTACTTGATTAATTGTATCGACAGTGGTGTTTTTCTTTGCCGTCTCAATAAAAGCGGGTTTAGTTAAAATGAGCTTGGAAAGTTTTCGCACTTTGTCTGAAAATGTTGCAGAAAAAAGCAAGGTCTGATGACGTTTTGGCAGCAGCGGATGAATCTTTCTTATATCTTTAGTAAATCCCATGTCAAGCATTCTGTCCGCTTCATCTAAAACAAACACTTCCACATCATTTAAAGAGAGCCCATTCGCTATATGCTCCAACAGACGTCCAGGCGTAGCGATGACGATGTCAATCCCACTCTTCAATCTTTGACGCTGTTTTTCTAAATCTTTTCCGCCAATTAAAATATCTGTTTTTACACTCATATTTTTAGAGTAATTTTCTATGTCTTCATGAATCTGAATCGAGAGCTCGCGTGTCGGAGAGAGAATAACAGCACGTACTCCTTTGCCTTCAATAGGTTTTCTTAGACGCTGCAGTATCGGCAGTGCAAAAGCCGCTGTCTTTCCCGTCCCGGTTTGAGCAGTTGCAAAAATATCTTTTTTTTGTAAAACTAAAGGTATAGCTCTCTTTTGAATAATTGTGGGTTCACTATAACCTAACGTTTCTATGGCATCAAGCAAAGGCTTAAATACTCCTAGTTTTTCAAATGACATTATCAACCTTATTATTTATCTCTTTTTATGCTATTATTCTAGCATAAAGATGCTGTCTTAAAAATTACTCTTATGAAACTGATAATAAAATTTAATATACAAATGTGATACTTTTGTGATATAATTCTCACAAAAAAAAGAGTTATACGGCATGTTAAAAAATGATAGCAACATATAGAAGCTACTTAAAAGATCTCTCTCAAATAAACAAACTGCGGTTTGATTCTAGCAAACTCAAAGAGATTTCTATCATCATTGTTCCTATGCTCATCGGTCCTATAAGCTTTGTCTGGGCGCTCATCTATCTTCTATATGGACAGTACACGGCGGCTGCCATTCCAATCGTTTACAGTTTTATTTCACTCTTTAATCTCTGGCACTATAAAAAGACAAACAATCTTGCAGCCATTCAAAAGACACAGATGTTTCTTGTGCTTACACTGCCTTTTTTACTTATGTGGGTGCTTGGCGGTTTTGCTAACAGCAGTTACATCATGGTCTGGGCATTTTTTGCACCTATTGCTGCCATCATTCATGAAAAACGGGGTGAAGCGAAGTTTTGGCTGCTCTCCTTTTTGGGACTTATGGCATTTTCAGTGTTCATTGACCCTTGGCTTATTGCACACCATGGTGCCATGATGCCAAAAAGTGCACAGGAGATATTTTTCTTTTTAAACATCTCAGCATCATTGACAGGTATCTACTATCTTCTAAAGTTCTTCGTCTACAATAAAAACAGAAATATTACAGCCAAACTCAAAGCAAAAAATGAGCAGTTATTAGAGTACACGCAAGAGCTACAGACAATGCTCCATACAGACTCCCTCACGCAGCTTAAAAACAGAACAGCACTTCTTGAAGATAAACATCAGCAAAATGGATTGGCTCTTATCTTAATAAATATAGACAGATTTTCTCAGATTAATGACCTTTTTGGTGAAAAATTTGGGAATAAAGTGCTTATTGCCTTTAGTAAACTCCTGCAAGAAAATCTTAAAGCGCATCAAAACTGTGAAGTTTACAGACTCGGTGGGGATGAGTTTGTCATACTTTCTCATGAAAAAAATGCTAAAAAACTTACAAAAAATATTGCAGGAATCGTTAGCTATATTCATGAGCATCTTCTTGCCATCGATGATCAGGAGATATCACTCAGTATAACGGTGGGTATCTCCTATGAAGAGAGCCTGCAACTGCTTCCTACTGCAAATATGGCCTTAAAAGCGGCAAGACGCACAGGAAAAAGTGTCATTTTTTATACAAAAGAGGTTTCACTTAATGCTGAGTATGAAAATAATATATACTGGATACAGGAGATAAAAGATGCCATCAAAGAAGACAGAATCCAGCTCTTTTATCAGCCCATTATGGACAATGACAACAACACTATTTATAAGTATGAAACACTCATAAGACTCATTGACAGAGATGGCAGCATCATCGCACCGAGTGAATTTTTAGAGATAGCCAAGAAGTCAAAACTCTACAAAAAGCTGACAAAAATCGTCATAGAAAAAAGTTTCGAAGCCTTTAAAGAGAATGAGTATGAATTTTCTATCAACCTGACAATTGACGATATTCTTGACAAGAAGATAACGGCTATGATATTTAAGACTTTAGAGCAGTATGACATATCACAGCGTGTTATTTTTGAGATTGTTGAGAGTGAAAGTATTGAAAATTTTGAAAAAGTAGAAATTTTTATCAAAAAAGTAAAATCATACGGCTGTAAAATCGCCATTGATGATTTTGGAACAGGATACTCTAACTTTGAGCACCTGATGAGGCTGCAGGCTGACTTTATTAAGATTGACGGCAGCATCATTAAAAAAATCGTCCACGACAAACGCTCAGCGCTCATCACCTCTGTCATAGTTGCTTTTGCCAAAGAGATGCAAATCAAAACGATTGGTGAATATGTAGAGACAAAAGAGGTTCAAGACAAACTCATAGAACTTGGTGTAAATAAATCCCAAGGCTACTATTTCGACAAGCCTCAGCCAAATTTACCATAAAGAAGATATACTTCTTTTATATTAAACTTTTTAAATAAGATTTGGCAATGATACGAAAAACACTCAAAAAGACATCCTCTCATAAAAAGCTCAGAAGCTTTATTAAAAAATACAAAATACGCCCTGAATATCTTGCAACCAATAGAAAAATGATTTCACGCGGTGTTCTCATCGGTCTCTTTATTGCATTTATTCCTATGCCGATGCAGATGGCAGCAGTACTGCTGTTTGTCCCTTTTGTCCGCTTTAATGTGCCTGTTGGTATTGCTATGTGTTGGCTCAGTAACCCTTTTACAATGCCGCCTATGTACTATGTGGAGTATCTTACAGGCTCCTTTATTTTAAGGATGAAACCAGAACCTGTCAAGATGACTTTAGAGTGGTTCAAAAACAATCTTGATAATATTTTTATACCGCTCTACTTCGGTACGGCAATCTACTCTGTCTTTGGCTCACTTGGAGCATATTTTTTAGTGAATTACCTTTGGAAACGCTCTGTACACAGAGATAGAAAATTACACAGAAATGATCGATGAGACAAAGTTAAGCTGCGCAATATAGTAAATAATGGCAGCTATCCACACGAGCAAAATAATAACATGTATGACAAGAAAGGAACGCTTGGAAGTTTTATGATGAAAAAGTGCCATTGCAAGCGTCGCCCCCAAAAATCCGCCAATAATTGCAAAGGTATGCAGTTCATTTTCTGAAATTCTTCGTGCTTTTGTTTTACTGGCTATAAACTTGTCATATCCATAAATCAAAAATGCAAGAATATTGATAAAGAGAAAATAAAAAAGTATGACTTTTTGCATTAGGTCTGTTTTCGCAAAGAGTAGAAAATCAGAAAAAATCCCAGAAGTAAGAAGGGAATACTTAAAAGCTGTCCGGTATTAAGCCCTATTCCCAAACTGTAGTCTGCTTGTCGCGTTTTCACAAACTCAACCAAAAATCGCACTGTAAAAATCAAAACTAAAAAAAGTCCAAACAGTAAACCCGGCTTTAATTTTTTATAATATTTTTTATATACAAAAGTAAGTATAAAAAAGATGAGCAGATAAGAAAATGCCTCATAAAGCTGTGCAGGATGTCGTGGCAGCATGTCCACTCGCGCAAAAATAATTGCCCAAGGCACGTCTGTCGGCTTGCCTATGATCTCAGAGTTCATAAAGTTACCCATACGCACAAAAAATCCAAAGAGTGCTGTAGGTATAACAAGTCGGTCAATAAGCCAGATGAAATTTATTTTATACTTTTTACATCCCAGGTATAGAGCTATTAAAACACCTAAACCACCGCCATGCGAAGCAAGTCCACCTTCCCAAACAGCGAAAATCTTTAGTGGATGTGCAAGGTAATAATCAGGGTCATAAAAGAAGCAGTGCCCAAGTCTCGCACCTACAACTATCCCTATAATCGCATAAATAAAAAGCGGCTCTATTGTGTTCTCATCTTTACCTTCAAGACGATAGACACGCTTCATAAACTCCAGTCCGGCTAGTATCGCCGTGGCAAATAAAATACCATACCAATAGACATGAAAAGGTCCAAATGCAAGTGCTATCGGGTTAGCATCCCATACAAAATAATGCATCTAGTCCCTCAACGAATCGGCTATAAGCTCAATAGGATTTTTAAAGACGGTATCAACTTCAGCGTAGTGCATAGAAGCATTTATCTGCATACGACACGCAGAACACTCAGCACTGACAATCTCAGCTTTTGTCTCTTTAATCATCGCTGCTTTTGGAACACCTGCCGCTTTTGCGAAATGGTACTTCTCAGACTGCATCGTCACTCCGCCAAATCCACAGCAGGAGTTTGGGTCACTCATCTCGACTATCTTATAGTTTTGGCGAATGAGGTTACGCGGCTCTTCATGAATTCCCTGCATCTTTCTTGCGTGACACGGGTCATGATAGGTAACAATCTTAGTGTTTTGTTTTTTCTTCGCCAAAATAGACTCAAGTTCGGTATGGTGCTGCAGCCACTCTGTTGCCATAAAGACTTTTTTCATCACAGCTCTTGCACGCTCTTTCCACTCAGGCTGGTCATGGAAGTAGTGTTCATAGTCAATTTTAAGCATCGCGCTACACGTAGCTTCCGGTACTAAAATAGCCTCAACATCCTCTGCGAACTTTTCAAAATACTCAATGTTAAACTTCGCGTTATAATCCACCGTATCAAAGTCACCCGTAAAATAAGCAGGGGCAGAACAGCATTTCTGGCTTTTTGCCAAGAAGGCATCTATTTCCAGAGTTTCTAAAATCTCTAAAAGAGAATCACCTACATTTCTAAAGTTGTAATTCCCTAAACAACCGATAAAAATCGCTACTTTTCTTTTGCCACCATTATTGATATTTTCCGGATGGGCATTTAAAAAAGAGGTCTTTTTCAAGCTTGGCAAGAGTCTGTCGGCTTTAAGCATCGGCAGATTAAACCGAGAGTGCATCGAGTCGATGTCAGCTTTGATTTTAAATCCGCAGGTCTGAAATACCCAGCCGAGTTTAAAGGCAATATCGTTGAGCCAACGATGGCGGAGTAGCAGGAAAAATGCTTTTTTATACCAGGCAATGCCATACTTTTGCGCAATGTCAGAGCGAACCTGTTCGATTATCATATCTGTTGGCAGTGATTTCGGGCAAACCTCGACACATGCCGTACATAAAAAACAGCTTTCAAATATATCTTTTGCCGTTTTGTCAAGCTCCAAATTTCCGCGCTTATATGCCCCTAAGAGGTCGATAAATCCACGTGGACTCGTCACCTCATCCGCATTGACATTATGAATAGTACATACGGGAATACACTTCCCGCACTTTACACAATCATCAGCTATTTCATCGAAGCTAAAGATATCTTCTGGTTTTTTATCCATACCTACACCGTTTTTGAAAATGTTTTATCGCTGCTTGCGTGACGCTTCATATAAGCATCAAAAGGCATAGCGATGTTTCTTATAAGCAGTGTTCCCGTCTCAGAACACTCAATTTTCTCATCACTCATAGAAATAAGTCCATCATTTACAAAAGGCTGCAGCGCTTCAAGGGCATCAGCAAAATACTCTTTAAAAGTAATGCCATAAAGTTTTTCAAATCTTTTAATATCAAGTTTAAAGTTACTCATTAACTCCATAATGACATACTGGCGAATTCTGTCATCTTCACTGAGCATAACACCCCGTTCAAACGGTAGTTTTTCAGCATCTATTGCTGCTTCATAACTTGGCATATCTTTAAAGTTCTGCGCATAATAGTCTACACCTTCACCAATGGAAGTAAGTCCTACACCAATCAAATCTGCTCCGCCTTTGGTCGTATAGCCTTGGAAATTTCTGTGAAGTTCCCCTTTTTCTATGGCTTTAAAGAGCTCATCTTCAGGTTTTGCGAAGTGGTCCATTCCTATCATCTTATAGCCGTTGGATGTTAAAAAATCAATCGTATACTGCATAATTTGAAGTTTTTCATCAGGACGTGGCAGTGTTGTCTCATCAATCTTGCGCATCGTCTTTTTGAGCCATGGCACGTGCGCATAGTTAAATACTGCAAATCTGTCAGGATTGAGTGTAAGTGCAAGTGAGAGTGTCTCTTTAAAGGTATCGAGTGTTTGAAAAGGAAGACCGTAGATCAGATCAACATTGACTGAGTGCATATTGTATTTTCTTGCCAGATCCATCGCATCTTTTGTAATGTTGTAAGGCTGTACACGGTGTACTGCAATCTGTACTTTTTCATTAAAGTCCTGCAATCCAAAACTGACACGGTTAAAACCTGCTTCACTCATAACACGCATCTGGTCTTCATTAATATGACGAGGATCTATCTCACAACTCACCTCTGCATCTTCTACGAAATTTGGAAAGTACGACTTGATTTCAGCAATAATCTCACGCAGCTGCTCCGCAGAGAAAAATGTAGGTGTACCTCCACCAAAGTGCATCTGAATAACCTTGCGTGAGCAGTCCAGATGTTGTGAAAGTATTTTTAATTCACGTTTTAAATACTCCATATAACGCAGCATCTTGTCCTCTTTAGAGGTAAAGACAACATTACAACCACAGAAATAACAAGCATTTTTACAAAACGGCAAATGAAAATAGAGACTCAAAGGACGAGCAGAGTCTTGCGCTTCTAGTTTTTTAATATAATCATCATAAAGAAAGTTATCATTGAATTCCAATGCTGTCGGGTATGAAGTGTATCGTGGTCCCGGTTTTGAGTATTTTGTAAATTTTGCGAAATCTAATTCCATCTGTTGTCCTATTGAATAATTATGTGCATGTAAAAGTAGTTATTTATAAATATCTAAACAACGGCACGCAACTTTATAATCCCGTGATTATTGCTAAAAAGTGTTGAAGAACTCATAAAAGCGTTTTTAAAGCGCTACTCTTTAAGTTCTCCGGCTAATCTTTGATACACTTCAGAGTTCTCTAAAAGTTCCTGATGTGTTCCCGAGTCTACTATACACCCTTTTTGAAGTACTAAAATCTTGTCTGCATGTTCAATTGTACTGAGTCTGTGTGCAATGGTAATAGTAATCTTGTCTTTGGTATATTCATCAAGTGCCGCTTGAATACGTTTTTCACTCTCATTGTCGAGTGCGGATGTTGCTTCATCAAAAAGTAAGAGAGAGGCATGCTTGTAAATTGCACGGGCTATGGAGATTCGCTGGCGCTGACCACCCGAGAGATTTGCTCCCGCTTCACTCATCATCGTCTCTATTCCCTCTTCAAGTGCCATTGCAAAATCGTACGCATCAGCAAGCTTGAGTGCTGCAATGACTCTGGCTTCATCTATCTCATCTTCACCATAAGCAACATTGGCAGCCAGTGAGTCTTGAAAAATGTAAACCCGCTGCGTGACAAGAGAGATGTGGTGTTTAAGTGATTCAAGCTTGTACTCTTTTATATTTGTGCCGTTGATTTTAACAATCCCCTCATCCGGGTCATAAAAACGTAACAGCATCGCGATAAAAGTAGATTTTCCACCCCCGCTGTCACCTACAAGTGCTATTTTTTGACCATCGTGAATCTCTATATTTACATCATGCAGTGCATAGTTCCCTTCATAACGTAAAATTACTTTTTCAAATGCTATGCTTTTTATATCTTTATCTAAAACTTTTTCGCCATTTACAATGCTCGGCTTCGTATCTAAAATATCAAATACCCGCTCACTCGCAGCTATGGCATCTTGAATTTTTGCATAGGTACCGCTGAGTTTGCGAATCGGTTCAAAAACAAGCCCAACAGCTGTAATGAATGCTGTAAATTCACCTACTGTCATGCGCCCTGCAAAAACCTCTTTACCCCCAATATAAATGACAGCTGCAAGTCCTGTCACCCCTAACATCTCTGTGATTGGAGGTACGAGTGCACCGACATATACTGTTTTCATATTTATCTTAAAAAACTGCCAGTTTTGCACACTAAAACGCTTCAATTCAAAGGCCTGTGTATCATTGGCTTTGATGATTTCACTGTTGTTAAAAACTTCCGTCAAACGAGTAACAATGTCAGCATTTTTCTCTTGCGAGCGGTGTGAATACTTTTTCAATCTTTTTGCAATTGACATTAGTGGAAAAATTGCCAAAGGCACTACAATAAGTGTATAAAATGAGAGCATAGGACTTAAGTAAATTATGTATCCCACAAGTGCAATCACGGCCAAAACATCCCGAAACAGGTCAGGAAGAATATTTGCCACAAAGGTCTGAATGCGTCCTATGTCATTAGTCACACGTGAGATAAGCTCTCCACTGCGGTTCACATATAAAAAAGCCATATCTTGCGAGATGATGTGTGAGAGCAGAAGCTCACGGAAGCGTGTTACTATACTCTGCCCGATGTACTCCATAAAAATAGTCTGGATGTACTTTCCAACGGCCTTGGTAGCATAAATGGCAATAAGACCAAATGGAATAAGATAGAGCATCTCTTTTTTCTTGGCAATGAACATATCGTCCATCAAAGGTTTCATAATCTGCGCACTTGCAGCTGTAGATATGACAATTAAAATCCCGCCAAAAACGACAAGCATATAGTAAAACCTATACTCTTTTATATAGGGCCAAAATCTTTTTATAATCTCTTTCAATGTTTCTCCAAATAATTATGACGACATTTTACACTAACTATGCTACATAAATGTTTATTTGCTATAATTACACAAAAAAAAGAGAGTTATGAAATATCCTCTGCATGTAATTGTTCGTAAAAAAATCTCTTCACTTCTCAACGGCTTTCTTGCGCTTTTTTTAAAAAAAAGTCCTCACGCAACAACATTAGATAAAGATGCGATAAAAAGCATTGTCATCATTCGACCAAATTACCGCATTGGTAATCTTATATTTTTAACACCGCTTATCAATGAACTCGGCACTCATCTTCCTCACGCAAAGATTGATGTCATCATAGGGATGAAACTCGCAGGAAAGATCTTAGAACCTATGCCAAATGTCGACAAGGTCATAGACATTCCAAGAAAACTCCTGCTACAGCCTCTGGACATGTTTCGCTACATCAAACAAGCCAGAGCAAAAAAATATGACTTGGCCATCAATATGTCAGGTGGTTCAACGAGTGCACAGATCGTCACTGCTCTTGTGAAAGCCAAATACAAAGCAAGTTTTTACGATAAAAAGCTCTGGACACACTTTACACATGTTCAAGAGAGAGGTTTGAAACATTACAAACATATGGGATTGGAGTCTTTAGAGTTTTTACGCTTTTTTGGCATAGATTTTCCAAAAGAGCAGCCTACACTTGACATCAAGCTCACGCAAGCAGAAAAAGAGGAAGCCAAACATGACCTCACGCAACTCCTAAAAAAGAATCATATAAGTGCGGAGAAAAAAATCATCGCAATTTTTAGAAATGCACGATTTGATAAAAAGATTCCGGATGCATGGTGGAGTGAATGGCTGGATGCTCTACAAAAAGAAGATGAAAATACCATCATCATAGATATACTCTCACCCGACATTCCAACAAAACTGAATGAGAAAGTATTAGAGTACTCTAACAAAAACCTCCGCGTTCTCGGTGCATTTTTTCAAGCTTGTGATCTGTATGTAAGTGCCGACACAGGGCCGATGCACTTAGCAGTTGCTTCAGGGGCAAAAGTTCTAGCCCTCTTCAATAAAACAAATATGGAAGTTTATGGAGCCTTAGGAGAGAAAAACAGAACAATCGATGTTGAAAACCTCTCCCCCCAAGCAGTAGCGAAAATCACTAGGGAGTTTGTATAGACCTTTGTATATAAGCTTTTGTATCCTTGACATAATCTGTAGAGATTGAATACTTTCGACTGTCTACAGCACCCATAATATTAATAAAAATAAAATAGACGGCGATAGCAATCAAAGCTTTTGGCATATATTTTGCAGCTTTGTCTCGCATATAAATCAATATTGGTATGAGTGCAAATGGAAAAATAAGAATGAGATGCCAATATCCAAAAACAATTGGCGAAATAATTGAACTGATAAAAACTGCAATAAGAGCACCTATAACATAAAAAAACAACCACTCCTCTTTATTTTTTACCGCATCCTTTCTTGTTGTTATTCTTCCTTTTATGAGTTCATAAAAATATCTATTGGCTTTATAGGAGAAATATAAGCTCACAGCACCAACAGAAAAAACTATTGCTCTATAAAGATAGGTAAAAAATATTTGCACCATATGCACATCGCTCAGCCACTCAAAGTGGGCACTTGCAATCAGTTTATTTGGAAAGAAAAACGACCCATATCGTAGCCAATACAAGAAAGATTTCAATACAGGATAAACATGCACACCACCCCAACCGATGTATCTGCCCGTATCATCTACATGATGCGTGATGGCACTATTTTTCATTACAGTTTCAATATAAGGAATTAAAGAGATGCCTATAATTACAAAACCAAATGCAACACCAAACCAATCCACCTTTACAATTTTTTTATACATAAGATACAAAGAAATTATAGGCAAGAGAATCCAAGAATAATGGAACTGCATCGCAAATCCTATGGCTAGAACATGCAACATCGAGTAAAAAAATGAACTCTTTTCACGCTGTTTATAGGCACTCCATATATGAAGCGCGGAAAAGAAAAAAAGATAAGATGGATTATATAAAATATCTTCAAATAAAAGCCAAGGATTTAACCAATAAAGAATTAGAAAAGCAACACGAATCTCAGTTGTAAAGATGTCTTTTATAACGTTGTCTAAAAGAAAATAAGCACATAAATGTAAAAAAAATATTACAATCATAGGGGACATTGGAGAATCAAAAATCATTAAAGGCAATGCCACAACATAAGTCATCATACTGCCGGGGACATTTCCGACAGTACTTGCCGCGTTGCCATAATCTATCCATATATCTTTATAAGCAGCCATATAGCCTTTATAAATCATTTGTGTCTGATCACCTGTCAGTATCTGATGCGTAGCATAAAACCATGAGAGCAATAGACCGATTAAAAGCAAGCCAACCTGTAAAAAAATAAAGTTTTTCTCTAAATTTTTCATATCTTATTAACCCTGTTCATATAATCTCTAAACTCAGGTAAAAGTAGTACCTGCATCTCATTCAATCGTCCTTTGTCTGTGTAAAAGCGCTTAAATTTATCATCTTTGCGTACTCTATTTTCTTGGGGAGAAAGGTATCCGGGGTGTAAAAGAATCTCAATTATTTTTGCATCTTTTATCTTCTGCATAGCCTTTTTTATAGAATTTAATGTAACATTTCCTGTAAAAAGCACCCCAATAAAAGCATCATTACACTCAATATTATCTCTTTTGAGTTTTTGCATCATGCTTTTTGAAAAAAAGTTTAACAGTATATGCTTAATAATATTTAATCCCAAATAATTTTTTATATTTTGCAAGGCACTTACATCAATAAAAAAAGGCTCTTTTGGAACTCTAACATAAGAAATATTCAAATGTAACTCTTCTCGTAATTCCAACAAAATATCAACAATAAAGGGGATAGTATGATAATGTTGGTGCGAATCGATATTTACATCTTGAATATGTAATTTCTTTGCATATAGAAGTATCTGATTTTTCAACTCTCTTTTTATATCATTTTTTATCAACTCTTTTTTATCTCTACTGCCAAAATAGTAGTGAACAACTATTTCTTCAAAACTTCGACAAAAAATACTATTTTCAGTAAGATAATGCAACTCTTCGAACGGTGTTACAGAAGTGCCCTCTGCAATATTGAAATGAAGTGATGTCCTTATATTAAGGTTATCTAAAAGCTTTAAAGAAGCATCTAAATCGGCAGAATTCACCATAATACTTGTAGAATTTAAAATACCATCTCTAAAACAGCGAACAATGATTTCACTCATATATAATGAGTTTGCAAAATCATCCGCATTAATTATTATTTTCAATTAATTCTCCAAAGTAAAGCGGTCGTTTCTTCACCTCTATATGAATTTTGCCAATATATTCACCAATGATTCCTAAAATTATAAGCTGTATCGAGCCCATAAAGAGTATAATCATTAATGTTGTTGCATACCCTGTTCGCCCATTGTTATAAAAGATATATTCTATCAAAGTATCTATACCCAAGGCCATTGCAATTACTATAGATATGAGTCCTAAATATGTTGCAATTTTCAAAGGTTTTGTAGAGAATTGCAAAATACTATCAATAGCAAGACCAAGCGACCTTCTAAAATCATACTTACTCTCTCCTGCAAATCTTTGCGGTACTTCAAACTCTATGATTTTATAGTTTTTGTAGCCTATAAAATTCAACATTCCACGAAACATTCTGTCATGTTCATCTATCTGTTTAAGCACTTCTATCTCCCCTCTGTCAAGAAGCCTAAAATCCGGGAAGTCTTTAGGGATTTCAAAATCAGATAATTTATTAAGTATATAATAATACGAGGCAGAAAGCATTTTGTATAAAAGAGACTTATCTTTGTCTTTAGAAATCTTTTTCGTTAAAATTACAGAGTAGCCATCCTTCCAAAGATGTATCATTTCTTTTATCAATTTTGGGGGATGTTGCAGATCACCATCCATAAAAATAACAGCATCCCCTTTTGAATGCTCCATTCCTGCGGTCATCGCAATTTCATGGCCAAAATTTCTATAAAAATTAAATATTTTTACATTTTTGTGCACCTTCATTTGTTGCGTGAGAAGAAAAAGAGTATTGTCTTTACTTCCATCATTCACGCAAATATACTCCAAATCTATATCTTCAGCTAATGTTTTTTCAACTTCACGCAGTTCACTAAAAAGTTTTTCAATATTTTCTTCTTCATTGTAAAGTGATATCACTATACTCACCAATTTCTTAGATCTCATATATTCCTCCTTCTCGCAAAAAAACAAACTTTTTATAGATTATATAATTTTGAACAGCGACTAAAGCTGATGTCAACAACTGACTCACCAATACATCTAATCCCAATAAATTATGAAATATTGCAAAAAGAATGAAGTTGCTGCCAAATGAAAAACAAACTGTTATCATGTAATTTCTTACCGATTTGTTATGCTTTACATCAGCATTAAAAGTATAATAATATTGTAGTAAATAATTAACGACCGCACCTGCCAATACACCAACTGAAGTGGAAACCAACGGATCCACACCAATCCATACTAACAAAGATAAAAAAGACAAATGCACAACAGTAGCGCTTCCACCACTTATTATAAATTTAAACACTGCTCAATCCATATAATTAAAATTATTAGACGAATTATATCTTTTTTAATCTTATTTTGAGTAAACTTATGTAAAAAAGCTGAGCTTATGATAAAAAAAATAGATTGCACAAAATATATAAATTATGTACTTATTGCGTATGCTTTTAGCTTTCCCATCTCAAAAGCCGCAACAAATCTTTTTGAAGTTTTAGCAATTCTTCTTTGGATATCAGAGGGGAATTGGAAAGAAAAATTTGCACTCTATAAAACAAATCTTCTTAGTATCACAATAGCTCTTTTAATAGGTTTTAGTCTCTTGTCAATTCTTTGGCATGGAAATGCGGAAACAACATTTAAATATGTTGCGAAATATAGACATTTGCTTATCATTTTTGTTTTTTATTCTTCTTTTGACAAAAAGTACACATCACATATTCTCTCGGCATTTTTAGCGGCTATGTTTATCAGTGAACTTACTTCGTATGCCATATTTTTTGAATTAATTCACTATAAAAACATCTCTCCTGCAGACCCAACACCTTTTATGAGTCATATGACATACTCAACAGTATTGGCTTTTACGGTGAATGTATTATTAGTCAGATTTTTCTATGAAAAAAACCTTAAATATAAGCTCTTTTACATTTTCTTTTTTATTACAGCGACAACCAACCTCTTCATAAACGGTGGAAGAACCGGACAAATCATTTTTATTGTTTTAATCCTTATAACAATTTTTTCTTCTGTAAAACATAAAATCAAAGCTTTTGCACTCTCAGCTATGGTTCTTTTCAGTGCTTTCTTTTTGGCTTATAATTTAAGTCCTAATTTTTATAATAGATCTAATCAACTTTATACAGATATCAGCAATATATTTATCAATCATAACTATGAAGGTAGTGCGGGAACAAGAGTAGCCTTAACTCTTGCAGGAATAACCACTTTTGCAGACCATCCTATACAAGGTACCGGAGTTAGCTATGAGATGTATAGACTCAATGAATATTTTCTAAAAAATAGGACAAAAGCAGTTACTGCTAATACAATAGAGAATGTATCTGGTGATTATCATAACAGCTTTCTTACAATTTCAGTTCAACTTGGGGTAATTGGGCTTATAATAGCTTTAACGATTATATATGCGTTACTTACATTTAAATATAAGACTAAAGAATATTATATATTAAGTCTATTGTTTGCAACAACTTTCATTCTATTTTCTTTTACGCACAATACATTGCACATTATGAATCCAATGATATTTTTTGCACTATTCGCAGGATTTTTCAATAAGATTTCTACAATTAACATGGAGAATAAATCGTGAAAACTTTAAAGGCATCTACAGCTATTATTTGCTTATCTTCTAATAATGGAGGAATGGAATTAGATAGCATAAAGCTTGCAAAAAAACTTAGTCCTTACTCTCAGATTATTTTAATTACAAAAAAAGACTCTTTTATAGCATCACAGCAAAATGACTATAAAGGTATAAATAATATTATTCTTGAAACAATATCTTTTAAGAGCAATTTAGGTCCAAGTTTAATATTTAACACTAGAAATATTCTTAAAAAATATGCTATTAAAAATGTGATATTTTTTGGGGCAAGTGAACTAAAATCTTTATATTTTGCATTTTTAGGTCTAGATATTAACTTAATTATTAGACATGGAACAACAAAATCTAGGCCTAAAAAAGACTTCTTTCATAAATTAATCTACAGTAATGTAAATTATCATGTCAGTATTTCTAAGCACCTACTAAAAAATGTTAGGCACATTATACCATTTGGGAGAGATTCTCAAGAAAAATTAATTTATAGCTCTTTCGATATAAGACCCATTAAACATTCTCAAGAGGCAAAGCTTTCCTTATTGCACATTGGTCGTATTGTAAGAGGAAAAGGTCAAATAGATGCAATAAAAGCATGCCAAATATTAATAGATAATGGCATTGATTTTGAATTTAAAATAGTTGGTAGTCTTGATCCTAATTTTAAAGAAATATTTTTACAATTTTATAATAACTGTTCCTATAAAGATAAAATTGAAATTATAGATCATACAAAGAATGTCTATCCATACCTTGCTCAAGCAAACATCTTTATATTTCCGAGTCATGGAGAAGGGCTTGGGAATGCTTTTTTAGAAGCTCTATCAAGTCAATTATGTTGCCTTTCATATAAAAATACAACATTTATAGAATTTAAAGAAGAACTTGACTTATATTTTTCAATAGCAGAAGATAAGGATATTAATGATTTAAAAAATAAACTTCTTAAAATTACACAGAACTTACATACAGAACAAATACAATCATCAAAAAATTGTCATATAATTCAACAAGTTTTTTCAAAAAAGCAAGAGATAAACAAGTATCTAAAAATTTTAAAATAATGTGCTTAAGGTTTCCAGTTGCACGTCAGTATTAAAGTTTTTAATGACTTTTTTAATTCCTGTACTTGATAATCGCTCTTGCAAATCTTTATCCGCATAAAGTATTTTAAGCTTGTTTGCCAAATCATCACTGCTTCCATCAAACAGCAAGCCATCCATCCCATCATCTATAATTTCCAAAGGTCCCCCTTTATTTGTTGCTATTACAGGGACTCTATTTGCCATTGCCTCAATAATTACAAGGCCAAAAGTTTCATTTTCCGTTGCAAGAATATTGACATCAAAGAGTTTCATATGTTCATTGACATCTTTTGTAAAACCTGTAAAAATTATTTTATCTTTTATGTCTAACTCTTTTATTTTTGCTTTTAATTCTTTGCTATAATCCTCATCCATAAAAGAGCCTACAATAATTCCCTTAACGTTGAATTCTTTTAGTTTACTTATAGCCTCTAAAACTTTATACTGCCCTTTTCCCATTTCTATACGCCCAACTATACCTACAATAAACTCATTATTCAAATTATACTTTTTTCGTAGTTCGAAAACCTTTTTTTCATTAACATTCGGTATTTTTGTTCCAAGATACACCATCTCAATCTTTGGTCTTACATCATTTTGTATAAATTTTTCTAGTTGTTCTTTCACTTTTAAAGTCACTGCATGTATCATATCTATATTTTTATAGAGCCATTTATGATAAAAATCATCTTTAAAACGTGTCATTCCCATATGACGACTCTGCACAAGCTTTGGTCTGCGTTTACTTAACACCTTAGCCAACACAGCCGTAATCATATCTCGTGTCCAGTGAAAATGGACAATATCTATCTCATTTTCATCTATATATTTTGCCAATTGTAAAGCAGGAAAAATGGGAAAAAATTTATTTCTTTTAAGATGAAACTTATCTATATCTTCAAGATAATCATCTAATTTAGAGTGAGGCGAGACAACCACTTTACAGTTTGCCCTTTTTGAAAACTCTTCATAACAACTTGCAACAAACATTTCAAGTCCACCAAGTCCAGGAGCTAAACAAAGTTCCAAAATATTTTTATTCTGCATACAACTCTTCTAACATTCTTGTTGCAGCGTGGTACACTTCTTCAACTGATGGTGGAATAAAATTGGTATTAAAAACCACTTGATGTTCTTTCACTTTTGGAAGGTATCGCATAGGTGATATATTCTGTACCCACATTAACCCTAACGTTGGAGAATTTGCGGCAATTGCCATATTTCTAATTCCTGTATCACCAACAATAACCAAAGAACTGCTTGCTAAATAATCATAAATTTCTTCTATCGGTAGAGCATCCTGATGAATAACATTTTCATTTTCTTGAAATGGTGTGTATATTGCATTAAAATGTTCTACTTCTTTAATACCTTTTAAAATAACATGCTTATAACGAGGATATTGTTTAATCATTTTTCTAATAAGCTGCACGAACTTTTGTTCTTCCCAACAACGTTGTGGCACAGAAGCACCAGCAAAGTATATAACAAAAGGTTCCTTCTTATTACGTTTTTTATTTGTTAACACATAATCAAGTGGATAATGTTGTGTATTCGCACCCATTATATTAATTTGATGCATCATACTCATGGTTTCGAGAACAAAATCACTACGAGGTACAGCAATATCATAAAAAAGACGTCGTATCCATCGATAAGGGTAACCTACTTTTATTTTTGTATTACTAAAAAGTATTAACATCAAACTTAAAGCACTATCTGTCAAATCAAACATTATATCTTGGGGAGGTAACTCACGAATCTGATTACGTCTTTGAAAAAAATTTGTTTTTTTATTTGTCTTTTGGTCTTTTTTATCAACGATATGTATAACATCTACTAAATCTTCAGGCATACCATACATATAACAACGCATAACGCTTAGTGTAATTTTTGCATTAGGGAAAAATTTTCTTAATTCTAATAAAAAAGGACGCATCACTACAAAATCACCAATAGCTGCATGCCGAATTACAGTCACCGATTGAATATCTTCAGGCTGCCTAGATGCTAAAAAATCTCTTGCTTTTTGTGATGCCCATGCACTGCCTCGTCTAAAGTTTAACTTCAAGCTAATACCTTTTTTTGTATAATTAACTACATTATACAAAATTCTTTATGAGAGATATATGAAATACAAATTAAATCCACTTTATGAAGCGAGTTTCAAAGATTTTCTACTCAATATCAAACAGCATTTTAAAAACAATGACAACTTCATTCATAAAGCGAGGAATGAGCTTAAAATCATTTCTCATAGCGACATCTACGTTGTTGTAAAATCTTTTAAAGTACCAAATTTCATCAATAAAATTGCATACACCTTTTTTCGTGATTCTAAAGCAAAAAAATCTTATAAGTACTCTTTGCGCCTAGGTGAATTTACCCCAAAACCTATAGCATACATCGAATTTTTCAAAGCCGGACTTATTGATGAAAGTTATTTTATTAGTGAAAACTTCACCTACGACTTCACAATACGAGAACCTCTTTTAGATAAAACATTTCCTAATCGAGAAGTCCTGTTTAAAGCTTTCGCCCACTTTACACTTAAATTACACAATGCGGGTATTTTTCATGATGATTACTCTCCTGGAAACATTCTTATAAAAAAGAGTGAAAATGATTATATTTTTAAAATAGTAGATGTAAATCGTATGGAGTTTATCTCACTCAATGAAGATATGCGTGCACAAAACTTTGCAAAACTCTGGGCACATGATGAAATTTTAGAAATTATGGCAGAAGAGTACTCTAAACATTATCCATGTTCTCAAAATTTCAAACAAAAAGTGCTTTACTACTCCAATAAAAATAAAAAGATTAAAAACTTCAAAAAAAGGCTTAAAGGAAAACCTGTAAATGACTAAGATTTCCCATATTTCTTGCGTTATGATTGTCAAAAATGCCGAAGCAACACTCAAAGATGTACTTGATGCACTCAAAGCTTTTGAAGAGGTCATCGTTTATAGTAACAACTCAACAGACAAGACAGAGAGTATCGCGGCATCGTACAAAAATGTGAAACTTATTCAAGGTGAATTTCTAGGCTTTGGTCCTACAAAAAACCTTGCAGCTTCTCACGCAACAAATAACTGGATCTTCTCACTCGATGCAGATGAAGTTGTCACTGACAGTTTTATAGACAATCTCGCACAAACCAAACTTTCAAAAGATTATGTTTACTCCATTTTACGCACAAATTTTTATAAAAGAAGAGAGATTAAACACTGCTGGGCAGCTGATGAAATTATCCGTATCTACAACAAAGAGGTCACAGCTTTTACAGACAAACATGTACATGAGCATATTATGCAAAAAGATTTACAGCTTGGAAAAATAGCGGGAGCTATACATCATTATCCATACACTTCCATTGAGGGTTTTATAGACAAGGCAAACACCTACTCTACTCTCTTTGCACAAAACAATGCCGGAAAAAAATCTTCATCTCCTAGCAAAGCCTTTTTTAACGGAGCTTATTCATTTATAAAAACATACTTTTTTAAGCAGGGTTTTCGTGACGGTTATGTCGGACTTGTCATTGCCTACTCACACATGGTAACAAACTTTTACAAGTACATCAAACTCTATGAGTTAAATGAAGAGTTAAAGAGAAAGTAGCTCTTTTCGCACACTTTCAAACATTGCTTCTCTTTTTTCTGCATCCATTGGCAACATATAATGTTTTTGCAATTTCTCATTGCCTATACTTTTCCACCTTTTGGCACTCGCAAAGTTTGAATCTCCAAAAAATGTCATCGTCGGCGTGCCTACTAGAGAAGCAAGGTGGTAAGTTCCTGTGGAAGTGGAGACAAAAAGTTTAAAGTTCGCTATGAGTTTTGCAAAGTGCACAATACCCTCATTTGAGAGATAAAAAACTACTTTTTTATTTCCTAATCTCTTTTGCATCTCCTCACGCAAGGCATTCTCATCAGGGCCAAAAGTCAGTACAACATCATATTTCTCTTGCGTAAGAATATCACGGATGAGCACTTCATACTCATCCAAGTTCCAATTCGCATCTGACGAGCCGCCAAAACCGACATGAAAGGCTATAAGCTCTTTTGTAATCTCATTTTCCTGACAAAACTTCTCATAAATAGCTTTACTGTCATCAAACTGCAGCAGCGGTTTAGGAAAACTCAGATCAATATCAGTAAATACCTCACGTGCCAGTGCCAAGTTATACTCAAACTCTGCCATTTTCACTTCACTGCGTCGTTGTTTTACACGGTGATTATAAAATATCTGTGCTATCTTTGTAGCCGGTGCGTAACGCCCTTTTATGCCTGCTAAAAACTGTGCCAAAGCTACGCGAGTGTTTGAGAAGAGTGTGATGGAGAGGTCAATTTTTGCAGATTTCAACTTGCGTGCAAGTGCAAACAGAGAGCTTTTTCCATCATCAATCAGTATCTCATCAATGAAGTCACAGGACTCAGCCAAACTTTTATTGAGTGGTGCAACAAACACAACGATTCTGTTTTGAGGATTATGCTTTTTCAGTACATACATCGTCGGAAGTGCCGTTATAAAATCACCAAGTTTATCTGTTCGTACAACTAATATATTCATATGGAGATTTTACCTTAAAAAGGATATAATCCGCCTTATGAAAAAACCTTTTACATGGGATGATTATTCCGACCAGCCGGCACTACTTACAGATAGAGATTTTAAAAAAAAGATGCGAAAAAAAGAGCGTATGTCTCTTTTGCATACCATTATTTCTGCACTTATTTTTCTGCCGCTTTCCCTACTTGCTATGCCTTTTGTCAAAAGAAAAGAGATTGACATGACACATTTTTTCTCTTTAGGTGTCGATTTTGAGCGAGAATCAGCTTTCACGCAGGAGCTTTTGGAGGAACTTGAGGTAGAGGCTGTTTTACTTCGTTTGAAACTTTGGGAGATGGAAAAACTCCCAGAGCTTAAAAATTTTGCACAACAAAACCAAGAGAAAAAAATCATCTTAAAAATCATGCAAGACAGGGAACATATAGAAGATTTGACACTTCTACAAAGTGACCTGCGAACTATTTTTTCTGAGCTGCGTGAGTATGTTGATATCTTTGAAATCGGAACGACAATTAACCGCGCCAAATGGGGATTTTTTTCTGCCGGAGAGTATCTAAAATTTTACAAGGTTGCCTATGATTTAAAGATTTCCGAATTTAAAGACATTGAACTCATCGGCAGCGGTGTCATAGATTTTGAGCTCTACTACACGGTGCATACTCTTTTTAATTTCTGCAAATGCAAGTACGACGGTGTTGCCTCTTTGTTGTATGTTGACAGACGTGGCGCACCGGAGAACACACAGTTGGGATTTAGCCTAACAGACAAAATCGCTCTGCTGAGCACTATGGTCTGGCTCAGTCCTAAAACAAAACAGAAACTCTACATCACGGAGACAAACTGGCCTATAAGTGGCACCGCACCCTATGCGCCAACAAGTGAGTATGAATGTGTGAGCGAAGAAGCCTATAGTGACTATATGCTGCGCTACTATCTACTCAGTTTTGCTTCCCAACAGATTGATTCTGTCTCTTGGCATCAGCTTATTGCCCCTGGTTATGGGCTCGTAGATAATCATGAAAGTATACACAAACGAGAAGCTTTTTATGTTTACAAATATATGTTTGCCACACTCAAAAATGCACAGTTCTTGCGTCTTGATATTAAAAGAGGCTACTATATCATTCAATTTTGGATTGATGAACAACTTCTACAGGTGCATTGGTCGCTAAATGAGACAACTCTAAAAAATGAAGAGTTTTTTGAAGTCTACTCTAAAAGCGGAAAAAAAATAGAAAATGAGATACTTGAGATTGGTTCTGCACCACTTTATATCTTCATCACTAAAGAGGTAGGTCAAAAAGTCAATGCAAGTGAGAGAATAGAATGAAAATACTGATAATTTTACCAAATTGGCTCGGCGATGCTGTAATGGCAACACCGGCCATTGAACTTTTAGCAAAACACTACCCTGCTGCACGCTTTACTTTTGTCGGCAGTTATGTCAGCATTGAAGCATTGAAACATCATCCGCTCTGCGAAAAAGCAGTCATAGATGAGACAAAAAAAGCCTCTTCTCGTCTGCTTGCCACCTACAAACTCGCCCATGAACTTGGTCGTTTCAATATGGCAATAACATTTAGAAATCAACTGCACTCTTCACTGCTCTTAAGGTTTACGGGAACGGTCTTCACTGTTGCCAAGCATTCCTGGCACTCTCGCTTTTTACTTTCGCACACACCGAAAATAAAAGCGAACAAACATCTAGTAAAACAGTATGCAGAGTTGGCAATGGTCAACGTCAATGACTTTAACGAGGATGAAATTCCACCACTCAAGCTCTACATCAGACCAAAAACTTTTGAAAAACCTACTTTAGGCATTAATGCAGGGGCAACCTATGGCAGCGCGAAGCGTTGGTATCCGGAGCGTTTTGCAGCAGTAGCTGCTGAGTATACAGAGAAATACGACATCATAATTTTCGGCGGACCAAACGAAGTCGAAATGGCTCAGGAAATTGAAGATAATCTCAAACAACTCGGTGTTACAAACTATACAAATCTAGCGGGAAAAACAAACATAGAAGAGCTATGCGCCAACATTGGAGGCTGCTCACTTTTCATTACAAATGACAGTGGACCTATGCACGTTGCAGCTGCCTATCAAGTCCCGACCGTCTCCATTTTTGGACCGACAAAATATAAAGAGACCTCGCAGTGGATGAATGAAAAAAGTAAATTAGTGCGTAAAGAGATGGATTGTAGTCCGTGTATGAAAAGAGAGTGCCCGCTTGGACATCATGAGTGTATGAAAAGCATTACAGCCGACGAAGTTTCGCAGGCTGTAAAAGAGTTATAAATCTAGAAACCTATCTTAAATCCTACATACCAGTAAGAGTTATAGGTAAAATCACCACCATTTACGGCATAACCTTTATTGGCTTTATAGTTCGTATCTAAACTTCTATACCCTAATGTAATGCTTCCATTGTCAATAATCTCAATGTCATAACTTAAACGATATTCTAAATAGCTATCGGCATCACTAAATGAAAGTACAGACGGTGCGTAATAAAGCTCGCCATTTAAGTACATTGGAACAAAATCATTTGCAGGAATCTTATATGCAAACTGAAGTCCTAACGGTACAGCCATATAGCTCTGTGTAAAAGCAACTTTTGCACCCATACCGATTCGCATCCCTTTATCACCAATTGGACGCATCATCAAAAAATTACCTTCAAAATAAGGTTTTAGGTTAGCATTATCATTATCTGAATGCTTAGCATCCGCATTTAAGAACTTCGCACCGACAAACATGGTATTTGGCTCTACTGCGTCATTGAACTGACCCAAATCAAACTGTCCGCTTACTTCTAAGTCTTTATTGTTGATATTAATTTCACCTGTATGCATTGCAAATGCTGTTATCGCTGTTGCACTGAGGAGTGTAATCTTTTTTAGCATGTCTTTCCTTGTATCTTTTCTATAGTTTTTGTTGTACTTTTGCCATCGACAAAGTCCACAAGTTTCAACTCTCTAGCAAATTCTGTACCGACTACGGTTTTGCCTTCATAGTCTCCGCCTTTGACAAGAGCATCCGGTGCTATCATTTTAATAAGCTCGTACGGAGTATCTTCTTCAAATGGCACAACAAAATCCACTGCCTCAAGTGCAGCAAGCAAGTAAGCTCTGTCCTCTGCGACATTGACAGGACGTGTAGGACCTTTAAGACGTGAGACAGATGCATCAGAATTCAGACCTACTATCAAAATATCGCCAAAACTTTTAGCAATTTGAAGGTATTTGACATGTCCCACATGTAGGATATCAAAACAACCGTTTGTAAAAACGACTCGTTTTCCCTGTGACTTATAACGCTTCACAATAGCATCAATCTCTTCAAATGTTTTGATGTGCGCATCCGAAGAACTTTTATGCAGGCTCGCTTCATACTCCTCTATCTCATCGATTGTTACCGTAGCTGAACCGATTTTCCCTACAACCACACCCGCTGCAAGGTTTGCAAATTTTGCTGTCTCATCTATATTTTTACATGCACTCAGCGCATACGCAATAGAAGCAATAACTGTATCGCCTGCGCCTGTTACATCAAAGACTTCTTTGGCAACTGTAGCAAAGCGTTTTAACTTCTCATCATAGATGGCAATTCCATCTTCAGAGAGTGTAATAAGTGAAACAGTTAAATCACACTCACTTTTAAGCTGTAACAGTGCCTCTTTAAGAGATACCTCATCATCTATATCTCTACCAGTTGCGAGTTGTGCCTCTTTTTTATTGGGTGTTAAAAGATATGCCCCTCTGTATTTACTAAAGTCACTCCCTTTTGGATCCACTAAAACTTTGACACCGTTTGCATTAGACAAAGCAATGACGCCCTGACATAATTCTTCAGTCAAAACACCTTTTCCATAATCAGACAAAATGAGTGCATCATACTCATTTATACTTTTCTTTACAGAGTCTAAGATTTTTGCTACAGACTCTTTTTCTATGGCATTTTTACTCTCTTTGTCATAGCGTAATATCTGCTGACTCACGGCAATGACACGACTCTTTTTCGATGTTTTTCGCCCTTTTTGTATCATAAGGTTTTGTGTATCTACATCTATTTCACGCAGCATCTCACGCAGCTCTTCACCATTGTCATCATCACCGATAATACCGGCAACACTTACATCAGCACCCAAAGCTTTAAGATTATTGATGACATTTCCGGCCCCGCCCAGTACTGTTGTCTCTTTGGCAATATCAACAACCTGAACAGGTGCTTCGGGACTTATACGCTCACAGCTTCCCCAGAGATAATGATCTATCATCAAATCCCCTAGGACTAATATCTTAGGTTTTGCCTCTTTTAAAATATGCATCGTTACTTTTTCACTTCTGTTTCATAAATGCGCTTTATCTCCGGCACATAGGCTTTAATTCCCTCTTCCATCTCATAAGCAGGTCTGTAATCAAGAAACTCTTTTGTATCTTCTATATCCGCCTGCGTGAAGAATTGGTAGGAGCCGACATATGGATTTGGTATATACTCACAAGTTGCGGATGTACCAAGTTCTTTTTGTAAAATATTTACAATATCTTGAAAACTTCTCGCTTTACCTGTTCCTACATTATAAACACCACTTTTTTTCGGTGCCATCGCTTTAATATTTGCCTGAATGATGTCTTCTATATATATAAAGTCACGCAGAATTTTATCACTGCCTTCAAAAAGACGCGGATTTTTTCCTGCAAGTAACTGATGTCCAAACTGCAGCACCATTGAAGCCGTTGTATTTTTAAAATACTCACGCGCTCCATATACATTGAAGTAACGTAGCCCTACTATACTAATATCGGAACTTTTCATATAATCATAGGCAATATTGTCCATCATCACTTTTGAAAAACCATACACATTGTTTGGCTCTTCATACCCTACTTTAAAGGTATCACTTCCGCCATATGTCGCTGCCGAAGAGGCATAAATCATATTTGCATCGTGAGCCACGGCAAGATCGAGCAAGTCTTTAAAGGCATTTACATTTGTCTTTATCATCAGATCTTGCTCTAACGCAGTTGTATCTGAAATAGCCGCTTCATGAAAGATATAATCAAATTTATAATTCACTTCCAAGTCTAAAAGCAGATCTTTATCATTAATGTCACCACTGATAACCTCACCACTAAAGCCCAAAAGATTTTTAAAATGCCCAAAAGATTTTAAATTACCATTACTCAGCGTTTCACCACTTCGAAAACTGTCAAGGACCACCACATGCGTATCTGGATGATTCTCCTGAAAGTAAAATGCGAGGTTCGAGCCTATAAAGCCCGCCCCTCCTGTAATCAATATCGTTTTGTCTTTTAAATCTTCTTTAATGTATCGCATCTGCCCATCCATAATAAATTTATTGTAATAAAATGATACCTTTAAATTGATTAACAAGTATTTAAGACTCAAACTAATATAATGTAGATGAAACTTTATATTAAGGAAATAAAATGAAAAAAATCGTAATCGCTTCAATCGCTACTTTAGCATTAGTTACAGCTGCATCTGCTGCAGTAAATGGGAAAGCATGTGCTGCATGTCATGGTGCTAACTGGGAAAAACACGCTATGGGTAAGTCTAAAATTGTTGCTAATATGACTCATGCTGAAATTGCAACTGCTCTTAAAGGGTACAAAGCGGGAACTTTCGGTGGACCAATGAAAGGCGTTATGAAAGGTCAAGTAGCACGTTACTCTGATGCTGATTTAGAAGCTTTCGCACAAACTATCGGTAAATAATTTTTAATACTTGAGTTGTCTTTTTGGCAACTCATCTTTTTTGACCTACTCTGGTCGGTACTCTTTTTTCTTTAGCTCTTCTTTTTTACGTTCCAAATTAGCAGCATCATTCAAATCATCAATACCGTCAAATTTCACAGCATTTAAAAATTTCTCTTCATCATCAAACTGCCCTTTTTTTATCGCCCACATTAGTGTAACAACCGCTATACTTCCTAGAAATATAGAAACACCAAGCATCATTGCAATTACCCAACTATCCATTTTTTATCCTTTATATCCAAATTTTATTCTCATAGAATTCCCAACTACTAAAAGAGAGCTCACACTCATCGAAATAGCTGCAATAAGCGGAATAATATAACCCGCCATTGCAAGAGGAATGGTTACAGCATTATAGACAAAGGAGAGTGCCAGATTCTCTTTTATCATTGTAAATGTTTTTTTAGCGATTTTAAAACTATCGCAAAGCGATACGAAAGTATCATTGAGAAGCACCACATCACTCACTTCTATGGCTATATCACTCCCGTTACCCATGGCTATGGCTATGTCGGAGTTCGCCAAAGCTAAAATATCATTGATGCCGTCTCCTGCCATCACTGTTACTTTTTTACGCTCATGAAGTTTTTCTACAAAGGCTGCTTTATCCTGCGGTGTCAATTCATATTCATATTGCTCAATTCCCACAAGTTCAGCTACCTTTTTTGCACTAGCTTGATGATCACCGGTAAGCATAATCACCTCTATACCCATCTTTTTTATTTTTTCAATGGAAGCTTTGGCATCCTCACGCGGAAGGTCAAAAAGTTCATACTTTGCAAGTAACTCTCCGGCATAGGCAAAATAAAATTCACTGTTATGGCTCTCACTTTTAACATCTATACCTATTGTCTTCATAAGTTTTGCATTCCCGCCTGCCAGCATTTTTCCCTCATACATGGCACTCACACCCTGCGATGGAATATTTTGAAAACTTTGCAATTCAAAAGGCTCAAACCCTTCACTGTATATATAGTTCGAGACACCTTTTGATACGGGATGTTTTGAATTCACAAGCAGTGAAAAAAGCAATACTTTGTCAAAAGAGTCAAAAACTTCTTCATGCACAACTTGAGGTCTGCCTTTGGTAATTGTTCCTGTCTTATCAAGAAGCAATACATTCGCATTTGCCATCGTTTCCAACTGCACAGCCTCTTTAAATAATATGCCTCGTTTTGAGGCCATGGAGAGTCCGACCAAAGTTGCAACAGGTGTAGCCAAAGCCAAAGCACAAGGACATGCGATGACAATAACAGCGATAGATATCATAAATGATTGTTCAAAATGTGATGAGTAGAGATACCAAGCAACAAAAGTAAAAAAGGAGAGTGCTAAAATAATTGTAGAGAAATATTCACTGAGTCTGTTGGCCAACTGCTGAATTTTAGGCTTGTTATTCATTGCATTCTCAAGCAGAGCGACAATATTGCTCATCGTAGAGTGGGCAAAATCTTTTGTAACTCTATACTTCACATCGGCATCAATACTGACAGTCCCACTAATAATATTTTCACCAACTCTTTTAAAGACAGGCTCACTCTCTCCCGTGAGACTGGATTCATCAAAAGTTCCACTTCCCTCTACTATCTCACCGTCAATAGCAATTCTTTCGCCTGCATTTATAAGTACAATTTCATCTACAGCTACATCATTAACATTTTTACTGACGACTTTTTTATCTTCAATGGTCTTGACATCATTTGGAAGGTGATGGTTCATAATGTCTAAAGTATCAGCAATACTCTTTTTACTCAGAACTTCTAAAAATTTACCAACAAGTACAAAGGTCACAATCATCGTTACCGAATCAAAATAAGCCTCACCACTGCGTGTAACTGTTATATATATAGAGTAAATATAGGTCAGTATTGCCCCGGTTGCCACGAGTGTATCCATATTGACCGTTTTTGTCTTCATCCCATAGTACATACCGCGAATAAAAGGCCATCCGCTGTAAAAAAGCACAGGAGTTGCAAGGACCCACTCTCCGATATTTAAAATATGTTTGATTTGAGGTGTTATCCCCGTAAAATATCCAGCATACTGTGCAACCATAATCGTCATCATGTTCATCGTTGCAAAGACTGCAACAGCGATGCGCATGTAATACTCTTTTCTCTCTTTATCTGCTTTCACTTCTTGAAGTGAAGCATCATACGGGTAGGCATTGTAGCCAATAGCCCGAATCATATCTATGATTTTAGAGAGCTTTACAATGCTGTCATCCCAGATAATTTTTGCTTTATTGTTAGTATAGTTTATGTTTGTCGCAACAACTCCGTCCATACTGGTCAGTGCTTTTTCATTGAGCCAGACACAGGCTGCACAGTGAATCCCTTCAATAATCAAAGAGACTTCATGGAAACCGTCATCATCAACAGAGACAAAGCGTTCATAAAATGCAGGGGAGTCAAAATTTGCAGAGTCTTCATACTGCTCAGAAGGAGGAGCCAGTTTATTACCTCCTAGTTTATCATAAAAGCCATCTAAACCTTCATCGCTAAGCAGATGAAAAACACCCTGACAGCCATTACAGCAAAAGTAATGTCCCTCATCTTCTATCATGACATCTTTAGAGAATTCTAAATGGCAGTGGTCACACGCGATTTTTTCAGACAACTTGAAACTTTCCTATAGCAGGATTCTTTTGCAACTCCTGCCATGGTTTGACATAACCGTTCATACAGATGTATACACCGGCAATCTCTTGTGTCTCAGCAAATCCTATGGCCATGCCAAGGTTGAAACTTGCTTCTGACTTTTCAATACTGTAAGGCTTCATCGCCCCTGTTAATACAATCACTCTGTCATCAAAAATAGCATCTAAGAACTCCGCTGTCTCTTGTATCGTATCTGTTCCGTGTACAAGAACAAACTCCGCTTCTTCTGATTCAGCGATGATACTTGCAATGCGTTTTCTATCTTCGGTGTCCATATCAAGCGAATCTTTGTAAACCACACCTGCCACCATATAATGATGCTTGATCGAAGCCATTATCTCATCAACGGCATCGTTATCATAAGGAACTTCAAGTACCCCACTCTCTTCATTGTATCTTTTGTTGAATGTTCCACCGCTGTTAAGTATTAACATCTTTCTTTCCAAATTTCATCTAATTTTTTTACTATTTTACTTGCACGTGAGCTTTTCACACGAGAGAACTCATCAAAAAGATAGCTCTCACGCAGGCCAGCATTGTGTGCTGCTTCAATGTCACGCTCTTTATCGCCTATCATTATGGAGTTGTCTAAGTCGACATCAAAGGCATCTGCTGCCTCACGCAGCATTCCCGGTTGGGGTTTTCTGCATTCACATTCACCTGAAATATCGGGATGATGCGGACAATGATACACTTTTGTAATATGTATGCCCTCTTTCTCAAATGCTTCGAGCATCCACTGCGTGAGCTTGGAAAAGTCCTCTTGGGTATAAAATTTACGTGCAATTCCCGATTGATTTGTCACAATGAAGATCAAGTAGCCTAAATCTTGATAATGACGGCAAAGTTCAAAAATACCCTCTATAAACTCGAAATCCTCTTTTTTATAGAGATACTCTTTTTCAACATTAATAACACCGTCACGATCTAAAAAAAGAGCTTTTTTCAAGGTCTACGCACCTACTCCCTCACCAAAGGTCTCTTTTTCGATGATGTCACAAAGGATATGTCCAATGAGAATATGCGACTCTTGAATACGCGGTGTAGAGTTTGACGGTACAACCAAAGCAACATCTGCCATTTTTGCCATCTCTCCGCCATCACGACCTGTAAGTGCCACAGTAGTGATGCCTTTTTTCTTTGCACTCTCAAATGCTTTAATGATATTGACCGAGTTGCCTGAAGTTGAGATGCCAATGAAAATGTCACCTGCTTGTCCCATACCCTCTAATTGGCGTGAGAAGACTTGGTCATAACCATAGTCATTACCAATTGCAGTAAGATTTGAAGTGTCCGTTGTAAGTGCTAGTGACGGAATGGATGGTCTGTCAAAACCATAACGCCCAACAAGTTCTGCTGCAATGTGCTGTGCATCTGCGGCACTTCCGCCATTCCCAGCCAAGATTGTCTTTTTATCACCCTTGTAAAGCTCCACACACATCTGTGCAACTTCTTCTATATTCTTTAAGAGCTCTTCATTCTCATAAACAGCCTGCTTTGTTTCATACGATTTTTTTATCTGATCTTTTATATAATTTTTCATAAAATGCACCTAAATTATTAGTTACAAAATAATAGCATAGAATTGATTATAAAATGGTGATTCATAAAAAGGAGAAAGGAAATTTTTAAAGAAGTGAGTCAAAGAGAAAACTCTTTGGCTCGAAGATGTTACGAAAAGAAAATTAGTCTATTTTCTCAGCTTTTTTAACATCATAAAGAATATCATCCATTGGGTGACGATACATTGGCATAGCAAGACGTTTTTCATCAAGTACGTGACCGATGAATCCGATTGAACGACCAACGATGAAGAATGCATTGAGTGTACCTGATTCGATAAACTCGTTGATCTCTTCTTCAGAGTATCCAAGTGCTCTCCACATATCTACCATTAAGATACCAATAGTACCATCAACGTTAAGAATTAAATTCTCTTTTTTACTTGTAGTAAGTGCCTCAACAGTTTTTGCATAGTCAAGAAGTGAATGACTTGGGAAATGCTCTGCCGCAAAATTCATGAGACCCGTTACACGTAAATCTGGATTTTTAAGAGATTTGATACGGTGACCGATACCTGGAACAGGAACACCTTGCTTTTTCATATATCCTAAAAATTCTGCCGGTGTAAGTTTGTTATCATCAGCATATTTGAAATATTTTGCAGCACCGTCGATTGCACCACCAAAACGTGGACCAATTGTTAAAAGACCCGTTACAAGTGATTCAACAACACTTTTTCCAGCACGTGCAGTTACTTTTGCATTGTGTGCACCTGATACTGCCGGACCATGGTCAGCAACAGTTTTGATTACAGTCTCGATGAAGTCTGTAGCCCATTTCGGATACTGTTTTTTGAACCATAGAAGTGAAATAACATCACCGATTCCTTTACCTGTATCTGGAGTAGCAACTGAAGAGATAGGGAAGCCTGCATATGTACACTCTTCGCCTCTGTCATCAGAAATAGTACAGATGAACTGTTTTGGACGACGTACTTTTGGCACAATGTTCATATCTGGTTCTGGAATCTCACCGATAACACCATCTGCTTTTAGTTCTGCGTATACTTCATTGATAGTAGCCGGTAGATCATTAAATGATTCCGGTACGTGAATACCCGCTTCTGCCATTGCTTTGTTTTTTGCAGCTGCAGTTTCAGCATCAGCATTTGCAGACGCACCTGCGTGACCAAACTGTACACCTGAGCTGAAGTGTTTAGCAATTGTACCAATACACCAAGCAATAACCGGTTTAGTAATTTGACCATTTTTAATAGCATCGATTACTTTATACTCTTCAGTACCACCAACTTCACCAAGAAGTACCATGTATTTTACATCTGGATTTTTTTCCATTCGAAGCATATTATCAATGAAAACTGATCCAACAAATCTATCTCCACCGATAGCAACACCCTCAGCAATACCATCAGCATTGAGCGCAATGATGTTTGAAAGTTCATTAAAAAGTCCACCTGAACGTGTTACGAGTCCACATGAACCTGCACGGTGCAGTTTTGAACGTACAATATTTTCAATAGTACCACCAATGTTTGCAATTTTGAATGCACCCGGAGCAATAGCACCAACAGTAGCAGGCCCGATTACTGTAACACCGGCTTTACGTGCTGTATTGTTCATTTTTCTTGCAAGTCTTTCAGGAATACCTTCAGCAGTTACCATGATAGATTTAAATCCACCAAGTTCTACAGCTTCCATTGTTACATCATATGCAGTTCTAAAAGAACCAAAGTTTAAAAGAACATCAGCATTTGGATGATCTTGCTTTGCATCTGCCGTACATTTGTAAAGAGGCAGCATTATCTCTTCTGGTCCCCAGAAGAATTTCTCAAATTTATTACCACTTGTTGGAGCTACGATAGCTGCAACCGATGGAGTATCTCTTTTAATTGTGTAATCATAATCAAGCATTCTCTGAATAGCAGTTTTGTTGTTGTTCCAAAAAATCGCTTGTGTATCTCTAGTATATAATTTTTTCATTTTAGCCCCTTACTTCTCTAATGCCATTCTAACGATGTCAGTAACGTGTGTTTCTGGTCCGTACACTTCAATGCAAAGCCCTAATCTATCTGCAGCTTCTTTAATATCTTTTAAGCCTTTTTCGTAGTTTGGTCCACCACGACGAACATAAATTTTCGTATTGTGTGCTTTTATTTTTTCAGCATTTTCTTCAAATGACTGAATGATACCTGTAAATGTTTTTGCAACATCTGTAAAGTTTGCAATAGCCCCACCAATGATTAAAATCTTATCTTGACCTTTTGGGTCTTCATGTCGAGTCATCAAGTCAATGATAGTATCAGCATAAAATTTTGTCTCACCTGTTGTAGGTCCACCTGAATACTCACCGTAGTTTGCGAGGTCTGCAATAGAACCACCGTTTGCTTCAGCAAAATCAGCAATAGTATCTGCATAAACAACAGAAGCACCACCACCCGCAACCATAGTCCAAACTCTACCCATTGGATTAAGAATAGTAAGTTTTAGTGAAGCACCGGACTTACTATCAGCTTCTGCAATTGCTTTTTCTTCTGGAGATTGATCTTCCATTCCAAATGCTGTAGGGTATTCTATATCACCCCATACATCTTTCATCAAGAATCCTGCTGTGTCATCAAGACGTGCAACAAGGTCAAGAATTGCCATATTGTTACCTTCAAGCATAACAATCGGGTTGATTTCTAAATATGCGAAGTTCATATCTCTATAAAATCTAAAAAATGAGAATGCAAATGCTTCAAATTGTGCTCTATTCTCTGCAGGAATATCTGCAGGAATGTTTGCTTTGATTTCACGCTCGATGTCAGCATCTGTCATATCAATAGGAATTACTACTTCATTGACTTTCTCATCCCAACCATCTTCAACTTCCATACCACCTTCAGCAGACATGTACAGTACATCATCTTCACCAACACATGTAGCAGAAATATAATACTCTTGCTCTTGAGAGTGTGGAGTAAATGGCTCAATAATGAAATGAGACAGCGTACCGTGTTGCCCTGAAAGAAGTGTTGTCGGATGTGAGATTTTTTCATCAATCCATTTTGCAGCATCTGCTAATGTTACATCACCTGGTTTGTTTGTTTTAAAAAGTACTAAATCATTCTTCCCACGCTTACCAAATAACATATCTGGTTTTGCAACTAATGGTTCTTGTTTTAACCACTCAAAACCATGTTCTTCAGCTTTTGCTAAAAGTTCTGCTCCATTTGTAACAAGAACAGATTTGAATCCATAATGGAATCCACTAAAATATTTTTCCCACTGTTTAGAAAAAAGTGCTTTACCGTCGTATTCACGTATCGCTTTTTGAGCCATAGAAACTCCCTATTTTGATATTTGTGGGTAATTCTAGCATAAACTCATTTAATAAATATCTTTGCTTTATCTTAACTTTCTAATTGACTTGTTTATTGTTTAATTTTGTAACAGTAGCTTTGTAGAGAATTTTATTTTTGTAACTTATGGTTACACTTGCCTCTTTTTTGCTCTTGTATGGCAGTTCTTTTAAGATGTTTTCTGTGCATTTTTTAACATCATAAAAGCGTAAACGCTTTTGCATTTTTTCATCTGTAGTTACACAGTGAATTCCTTTTGCTTTTAACTTCTCTGCCAGCTCTTTTGCAATATGTACATTATAAGCAAAATTCTTTTTAGGATTATCTAGAACAAGGTAGAGCTCTTTATTGAAAAAAACGACCAAAGTATTACCAATGAGAAGAACAAAGGCCAAGATAAATATTGCTCTGTAACCTCGTCGGTGTTCTTTAAGACGTACACGGTACGAACTTGCAAACGTCTGCGCGGCCAGAGGAAGTGCAACAATCAAATAGGGTGCAAAATGCTCTATATTTATTCTTTGACGGAACGAAATAAGCAGAGAAATAAGCAGTGCCGTAGAGGCGATGTACCATATTTTGTCCCTTTTATCTACAAGATAACGTCTGTAGAGCACATAAAAAAGATAGATAAAGATAACAGGAGTAAAAATAGCACTGTATATACCGATGGTATCTAAGAAATGGCCTCGTGGAAAGCCGTAAATATCAAAACCATAGAGATACGATGAGAGAAAGAAAAGCGTTATATTGTAAGCAAACTCTTTTTTGTGTTTATGAAAGAGCGCATAGAGTGCAAGTCCTAAAAAGAGGTAGACAAAACCCATATCAATCAAAGCATATATAAACAGCAATAGATTTATAAAGAGTTTTGAGCACTTCTCTTCAAGGTAAAGGTACACAAGCAGTCCAAAGATGATAAGTCCGGCATGATTGACCATCAAGGCCGAACTAATAACGCCGGGAAGCAGAACAAAAGTAAGCATCAGCCAGAGTCTGTTTCGCTCACTTGTCAGATAACGACCTGAGATAAGATATATCAAAACAGCACTGAGCAGGTGCATCACAATAAAAACAAAGCGAAGTCCAAAGGCATTGTGTCCAAAAAGTGCTAAAGAGGATTTAACAAGCAGTTGCAGAAAAGAGAAATTTCCATAGAGTATGTCTGCTCCACTTGAAGATATGGAAATATGAGAAGCTTCAAAGAAGAGAATAAGTGCATCTATTCCTAAAATCAGAAATAAGATGATTCTATATTTCATAATTTTAAGAAGTTTCCTATCATTTCATGGCCATATTCACTCATAATAGACTCTGGATGAAACTGCACACCGTAGATATCTTTGTCTTTAATTTTAAGCGCCATAATCTCTTCATCATCTGTTGAATATGCTTTGGGTTCAATCACATCCGGCAGAGTGTTTTTATCGACGATCAAAGAGTGGTAACGCGTCGCGACGAACTCACGCGGAAGGTCTTTAAATATTGCACACTCTGAACTCTGCTGCATAGTCGATGTTTTTCCGTGCATCATATTTTTAGCACGCACAACATCGCCGCCAAAAACCTGCGCAATACTCTGATGTCCAAGACAAATGCCTAAAATAGGCACTTTATCTTTGAAATGCTTAATAACATCGAGCGTAATACCCGCTTCATCAGGAGATGCCGGACCGGGAGAGATAATGATCTTCTCAGGATGCAGCGCTGCAATCTCCTCCACACTCATCTCATCATTACGTATTATCTTCAAATCCGCACCAAGCTCACGGCAATACTGCACTATATTGTAAGTAAAACTATCATAATTATCTATCATTAAAATCATATTTTATTTTTCCAGATTTGCTTTTATTTTGATATTATATCAAAAGCTAATTAATTTACTCTCCACTTAACAGCAACCATTCCAATATATTGACAATTTTAATGGTATGCTCATCCACGGTTTCCTTTTTCGTCGCATCCATCGTCAGTATAAGAAGTTCTATTTTATTTGAATGTTTTAACTCATCAGCAGCTTTTACTAAAGAGCGAAGCTCTCTTTTTTTTGTCTTTTCATCTGCAATAGTTTGACTCACCTGTATGAGATGTGTAACTTGTTCATACTTTTTAATTAAGAAATCAACCTCATACCCCTGCGTAGTTTTAAAATAATAAATTTCATCATATCTGCGTTTGAGTTCAAGATAGACTATATTTTCCAGCATATCACCCATACGCTTACCCACCTCAAAAGAGACTCTTTTAGAAAGCCCCGTATCAATAGAGTAGATTTTTTTTGGATTAACATACTGTTTTTGTAAAGACCAGTCAAAGAGCGCAACAGTGTGAATCATGTAACTATTTTGTAGATACTCCATATATCGGCTGGCAAGATCATGGGAAACCCCCATTTTATTCTTCACTTTTGTTATAGAGATGACATTTGAGATAGAGGACAAAAGAAATATGGAGAGTTGTTCTAAAACTCTAAAATTATCGAGTTTGTATCTCGCAACAATATCTCTGAGTAAAATAGAGTCAAAATAACTTTTGAGTTCAGCTTCTTTCAATGACACATCATTAGTGAGAACAACTTTAGGAAAACCACCATAGAGCATGTACTCTTCAAGATGACGTTCTATCTCTAGCTGCTTACTCACAAGATCATAAGGTTTTTCAATAGCCATATTATTAAATAACAAATACTCTTTGAAACTCAAAGGGGATACTTGTATATCTAAATACCTTCCACTAAGTGAACTCCCTATCTCTTTACTCAAAAGTTTAGCGTTAGATCCTGTAGCAAAAAGATGTGAAGTGCGAAGCTCATACTCTTTGAGCAGCCACTTTTCAAATCCATCTATATTTTGCACTTCATCCAAAAAGATGTAAGGTTTCTCTTTAGGATTCATATAGTATAAATATGCCTGCTTAATCTCTTCAAGCAAATCCAAAGATAAAGAGCTTGCAAAACGAGGGTCTTCCAAATTGACAAACAGTATGTTCTCTTTTGCTACTCCCTCATTGGTAAGCTTTTGGATATAATTTAAAAGAATAGTTGACTTTCCACTACGCCTTACCCCTTTAAGAAATATAATTTCATCTGTAGTAGCTTTATGTTCTACTTCGTCTTCGTAAGTTTTGCGAACAAAACTCTCTCGAAAAGGTTTCGACCAATAGTTCCAATCTTCTAATATCGCTATTATCTCTTTTTTATCCATAATTACTCTTTTCTAAATTATACAGGACTATTATATCATAAAATCAGTAGATATATCAGATAATTTATTGTTTTAGAGGAAGTAGGTAATGAATTTCTCGCTCAAGTTCTCTTTTTATACTCTTTATTTACTCCGACAACGTTTTTGTTATAAAAGATATAGAATAAAGTAAAAATTTATCATCTGATCAATATGGTGTGATTTTGTGCCCCCCTATTGGGAAATTCTTTTACCCTTTATGTCAAAAACAACGCTGTGACCTTGCTCAATATCATTTTTATAGAAAGTCATTACTTTAGGAGAACTATCTCGTTGCCAATCTTCCTTTGAAATTTTTCCTTTGTTGTACCAAGTTTCCAAGGGACCATTCTTTTTCCCTTCTTTATAAAATCCTATACTCTTTGGAGCACCATTTTCATACCATTCAGTTCTCTGGCCATTCTCCAAATCATTTTTATAAAATGTTTCTATAGCTTTTTGTCCATTCTTATAAAAACCAATAAATTTTCCATTTAAGATACCATGTTTATACATTGCAACTAACTTTAATTGTCCATTCTCATAAAACACTTTTCTTTCATAGTTAAGACTGCCATTTTTATATTTAGAGATATACAATAACTTATGATTTTTAACTATTAGCTCACCACAAAAAGGCACAAAAGTAAAAGGAAAACTATATGCATAATATTTCTTCTTATACAAAACTATATGGACTGGTTTACTTGCACAATTTACAGCGATGAGCGTATATTGTTTTGTAAACCACACAATAGATAAAAAAATAGTAACTACTACAACAATTAAACTTATTTTTAATTTATTATTTTTCATCATACTGACTCTTTAGAAGATAAAAAATTTTTCTTATCTTCTAAACTCTCACCACTACCAAGTAAAACTGCTATCCATTTTGTATTCTCATTGGCTGCAAAAACGATTTTTGCCATGATGGTGAGTGGAATTGAGAGCAGCATGCCGACTAGTCCTAGCAGCCATCCCCAAAATATCAAGGAGATAAAAACGACCAGAGTAGAGAGTCCAAGACCTCTTCCCATCACTTTAGGCTCGACAATGGAGCCGATTATTACATTTACTAAAAGATAAAGAACAGAGACGAGCAAGGCAGAAAAAGCACCTAACTGAACAAGTGTTATTAAAACTGCAGGAACGGCTGCGATGATGGAGCCGATGTTTGGAATGAAGTTAAGTAAAAAGGCTAGCACACCCCATAAAAAAGCATAATCAGTACCTATAAAATACAAAGAAGCATAGACTATAAAACCGGTTAAAACAGATATAAGTGCTTTGATGACCATATAGCTTTTTATCTGAGAAAAGATTTGATTGATATGCTTCATCGTTTCTTGATCTTTATCTGTGTATCTTATTTTTGAGCTAAAGTGCTGCGATTCAAGCAACATAAACACTACTGTCAAAACAACGATAAAGCCATTTGTAAAGATAGAACTTATTCCTTCTATAATAGCTGTTGAAAAGCGCATAATCTGCTTAGAATTCACTATGCCAGAAATTTCATTTGCCGGTATTTCAAAGCCAAAACTTTTGGTGAAATTTGCAAAATCTTGATAATATGCACTCAATTTTGTGGAATAGAGATCAATATTTGCACTAAACTGATGCACAGAGCTTCCAATCAATTTTGCAATCAAGGCAAGAAAAAATAAAAAAAATATCATTACAATAGTTATAGATAAAATATCAGGAATCCCTTTGGATTTGAAGAAATTGTATGAGGGAGAGAGAATAATAGCGATAAACAAAGAGAGTAAAAAAGGAACGATAATGACAGAGGCAAACTTCACACCTGCTAGTACAATGATAATACTTGCCATCACTATAAAATAGTAACCGAGTTGCGTCTCTTTCATGCTCTTATCCTTTATGTTTGTATCTCTTTTTGATTGGTAAGTTGCTGCAGATAGTTAGAGATATTGATGAGTGAAAATGTCACCAAAAATATCATAAGACCTGGAAAAAAGCTTACCCACCACGCGATCTCTACCACATCTTTTCCACCGCTTAAAATCGTTCCCCAACTCATCTGCGGAGCAACGATGCCAAGACCTAAAAAACTAAGACCAGATTCTGCAAGTATAGCACCGCCGACACCAAAAGTAAAACTGACAAAGAAAATGGGTGCCAAGAGAGGTGCATAGTATTTCAAAAGTATTTTACTCTTTTTAACTTTTGCAATGTTGAGTATCTTAATGTAAGGCTGTGAGGTGATTTTAAAACTCTCAGAGCGAATAAGCCTCGCTGTTGTCATCCAACCTGTTATAGATATAATGACAATGAGCACCAGAGCTGAAGCATTAACATACGAAACAAGCGCTAGTAGTAAAAAGAAGGTAGGAAAAGTTAAAAACAGATCTACAATGACAATAAAACTTTTGTCTACAAGCCCACGAAAATATCCGGCGATGGAGCCAAACATAAGCCCGATAAACGAAGCTATCAGAGCACTGCCCACGCCAATCGTCAAAGAGACTTTCCCACCCTCAATCAAACGAGCCAATATATCTCGACCCAATCTGTCAGTGCCAAGGGGATGCTGTAAGGATGGTGATAGCAAAATGGAGTGCGCATCTAAAGCGTAAGGGCTTACATGGTAAAACAAAAAACCGAAAAAGGCAAAAAAGAAGATAGAAAAAAGTAAAACAATGCTGACTTTAGGAACCACTTTACTGTTTGATTCCTAAAAGTGTCTGCATCATCTGATTAACTGTGGTGATTACTTTAGCAGCTGCACCATACGAAGTTTGATACTTTATGAGATTTGTCATCTCTTGATCTATGCTCACTTTTGAAACAGAATCATATTCTAATTTTGTCGAGTTAAACTGCGTAGAAATTGTATTATTTTTTGATATTGCCGCATTTGTTTCTGTCCCGACATATGTCGCTGTCACATCAAACATTCCATTTATTGTTGTATTATATTTTACTGAACCAACCTGAAAATCATAATTTTCAAACTGCTGTTGTAGCATATCTAAAGCGACTCTGTTATCTCCTGCTAAAGAGGAATAACCTGCATGTAATTTTGTTGGATTTTGCTTTAAATCACTGTTAAGTCTAATATCTCTAGCATTGCTTCCATCAAAGAATCTACCCATTCCAAGGGCACCGGCAAAATTACTTCCTGATGCAAATTTACCATCTGGCAGTTTATCTTTCAGAGCAAATGTATACCCTTTTGATTTTGCTTGAGCATTGACCCCAAGATTTAAACGAAGTGTTCCATCAGCTGCAGTTTGAAAGTTATATGTCATAAAATCATCAATATCATTATTAGCATTTCCATCACCATTATCATCTTTATTTACTTTAATCTGGGCTTCTATGGAATTAGAACCTGTCCCGCCAGACATTGATGTCGCAGAATCAATATTTATCTTACGCGTCGCTACTTCCTTCCCATTAATGTCATATATAATAATATTAAATGCACCCGGTTTTATATTAAGATTTGACTTTACTAAAGAGTTAGTTGCTGTTATATTAAGACTATTTGAAGACATATTTGTTGTTGCACTTTGTGCATACAAATTATTTGTCCCTTCTATAAGTCCTTTTGCAAAAGCATCTAAATCGGTAACAACTTTTTGTAAAACACCATCAGTTGGCATACCACTAGTCGTATCAATCTTACTCCCCCGTAGATTAAGAATAGCACCAACTTTGCCACCTGTCAATTTCTCTTCCATCGGTATTAAGGTACCATCTTGTCTCTCATAACTGATATTATAAAATCCAAACTTATTACTATCTTTTGACAATTTCAAAGGATGATATGTATTGCCATCAACAATATTAAAACCATTTACACTCAAAGTATAACTGCCAGTTCGTGTATTTGAGTTACTGTCAACCTGAATATTAGACTTTAATTGTCCCTGTTTCACATTTGCACCAATTAAACGGGAAAGACTTCTCTCAATTACATTTCGTCTATCTCTTAAATCATTCGCAGAATAACCACTCGATGACTCAGCGGTATCAATAGAAATATTTATATCAGCAAGCTGTTTTGCTAAATCATTTACTTCATTAATGTTTACGGCGAGCTGACTGTTAATCTGCTGCTGAAGATTTAAAACCTGATTCTGTGTTTGTGTAATATGTTGTGAAAGTGTCTCCGTTTGTTTAGCCAAATTCACTTTAATAGCATCATTATTTGGATTACTGGCAAATGTTTGCCATGCATTATAATATTTTGCCAAGTCAGCCTTAACACCCACACCATTAATCGCTGGAAAATATGTAGAGAGCTCATTTAAAGTCTGCTTTTGAAAATCGCTTTTCTCTTTATCTGCAGAAATTTTGTTATATCTGTCAAATACAAAATTGTCAAAAACACGTTTTATATTTTGAACTTCCGTTCCATTACCAACCTGCCCCGATCTTGTCTGCAGAGGTACTGCAGCAGAGGTGATAACACGCTGGCGTGAGTAACCTGCAACCTCAGCATTTGATATATTATGCCCTGTTGTATTAATCCCGACTTGTGCTGCATTTAAACCACTGTAACCGATTCCTAGCGTATTAAATATTGATGCCATTTATACTCTCACTTCCATAATCGCAGAGTCTTTTGATGCCACTTTGTGATACCCTTGCATTTCTGTAGGCACTAATCTTTCTAAAAAGCTGTTATATAGATTACTGACAAGCAGAACCAATTTTGCATACTCTTTGTTGACCTCATGAAGCGCAGAGAGTTCTACTTTTAACTCTTCGAGTTGTTTATGCTGCTCATCACTGAGTAAGTTTGGAAGTTCCACATCAGGATTTGATGTCATAAGGGAAGATATTTCATGGTCTATCATCGCTTTTTTTGTCTCAAAAGCTTTAAGCTTCTCTTCTTTAAGTCCCAATCTGTCAAATTGTGGGTCATGCTCTGCTTTTTTTATATCTTCAATATCGGATTGAGTAATTTTGATTAAATCTCGTAAATCTTCTAAAGCATTTTGTAAGTGATGAGTAAGCATCTCTAACCCCTGTTATTTTAATTACTTAAAGTAACTCGTCTGCCATCTTTTTAGATAAGGCTGACAAATCAACTTTGTACTCTCCCGAAGCAATAGCCTCTTTGAGTTTTTCTATTTTATTTTGGCTGCCATCTTGCGATGCAGTCAATTTAGCGTTTGCTTTTATCTCTTTGTTATCATTCAAACTATTTGCATAAGCACTGCGCATAGCTGAACCGTTGATATTTGAAATCATATCTTGTCCTTCTAATCTGTTAGAGTATATCTTTATACAGTTATATCGACAAAATTATAATTTTATCAAGTAAAATCCTCACCTTTTTCACGAATTTTTACGACTCAAATAGTCATACAGCATTTGTGAAAAACCAAAACTCCCCGCACTCGCTTTTGAGAGTTCATCTCTGTACATTGATTTATATATTTTATCCCCCGGATCCTTCTGAGATGCGAAAAGATCATTGTCATCTTTCATCGAATTGTCCATCAACATTTTAATGATGACAGCCTCAAAAGCATCTGTTTGTTTTCGCAGCGTTTTATCCTCTGCACGAGGATTGATTTTTGGTATATCTTTGTTTTGCGTGAGCATTTGTGTCTGCGCACTAATTGCATTTAATCCATAATTCATTATATTACCTTCAACTCAGCAGAAATACTACCAGCACTTTTCATCGCTTCTAAAATCGAAATGATATCTTTTGGTGTAGCCCCTAATTTTTGTAAAGAGCGTACAAGATTTGCCACAGTAGTTGTTCCTTTTTTCATATAAACTTTATCTTCATTCATTCCTATCACCAGATTATTATCTACTTTCATAGAACCTTGTGGCTGTGATGGAGTATCTTGCTCAACTATTTTTATTGTTATGTCACCATGTGTCACTACAATCGGACTCAGTTGTATATCCACCCCAGCAACGATAGTTCCAGTTTTCTCATTGATGATGATTTTTTTCTTCGGCTGATAATTTATATCTATGTTTTGAACTTCTGCCAAAAATTCAATCATAGAGCGATTTTGCGGACGCTTGAGTTTAATACTGCGTGAGTCCATTGCCACCGCAACTTGGGTATTGTAAAATGCATTGATGGCTTTTTGAACGGCTACCGCATTTTCAAAACCGGAATCTTTGAGAGAAAGGGTCGCATACTTCTGATGAAAAAGGTCGATGTTAATCTCACGCTCTATAAAGCCACCGTTAAATACAATACCCGTCGTAGGATGTGTCTGAGCGCCGGAACCTCTTTGATTGAGTCCTCCGATACTAAGCGGTCCTTGGGCCAGTGCATAAATCTTTCCGTCCACCCCTTTCATAGGTGTCATCAAAAGTGTTCCCCCTTCTAAAGATTTTGCATCTCCGATGGAAGAGACCGTCACATCAAACTTATCACCCTGACGTGCAAAAGGTTTCATCGTTGCCGTCACAACAACCGCTGCGACATTTTTAGATTTGATATCAATGGGCTTCATATCGATATTCATTGCTTTGAGCATATTGGAAATTGATTGAAGTGTAAATTTTGAAGTCGTTCCGTCACCTGTCTTTTTGAGACCAACAACTAAAGAGTAACCGATTATCTGATTTTCTCGAACACCGACGATGTTAGAGACATCACTAATCTTCGTTGCATAAAGTGACGATATAAAAAGTAGTAAAGTAAAAAAATATTTCATTTTGCATAAATCCTTGAACTATTATCAAGAATTTAGCAATTTTTATTCCATCTCTTCAGATACGAGGTAGCTGAGCGAGGTATTTCCAAATTTTTTAGATTTTTTTATTCTATATGTCCCTAATTTTTGCGGTATTTCCAGACCTGTCATATACTCTACAATGATCATTCGAACACTCTCAACAGGTAAAGAGGCTATGAGCGCCATCGTTTTGTCATAGATATCTTCCATTCCCTCACGGATACTAAAAGGTGGGTCGATGTAGAAGTAAGCCTTCTCTTTTGTTTTTTTCAAACGTGCAAGCACTTGCGTGATATTTTCAAAACTGTTTCCCGAAAAAACCTCGCAAGCGGCAGGTTCTGTCAAGGCAATATTTTGTTTTAAAACTTTAAGCGCATCGCAATCTTGTTCCATAAAATATATCTGCTTTGCACCGCGGCTCAGCGCTTCAAGACCGATGGATCCTGAACCTGAGAAGAGCTCAATAAAAGTTGCATCGATGATGTCAAACTGCAAGGTGTTAAAAAAAGATTCCAACACTATCGCTTTTGAGCTGCGTGTAGTTGTTTTTGAAGGCAATTGCAGTGTCTTGCCTTTATATTTGCCAGCGATGATTTTTTTTGTAAGTTTTTTAGAATTATTTTTCATAAAATGCTTTAACTGCCCGTAAAATATTTGCCTGATACTCCTGCGTGAGGAACTCTATGCGTTTTTGTAAAATAGAAAAGTCCATAGACTCCTCCTCTTCGTACTCTTTTTTTATTTCCATTGCTTCTTCTTCATCTCTGCCGTAGAGTTCATTATATTTTTTCTCAAGCGCCAAAATAAGCTGTGATTTTGAAAAGGGTTTTTGCAGATCAGCTTCGGCTTCACTACCAACATAAAAACAGCGTTCATCTCCCAAACAGGTCTCATCTCTAATAATGATGTCACACTTCTTTGAAGCACTCAAATATTTTGTCAGAAACAACTCTAAAGACTTTTGCAGCAATGGTGACTGGCATTCAACAGCAACTCTCATATCTATCCTTGTAAATAGTACTCAATCGAGTACCGAAAATCATCATCCAAATTTTCAAGACTTAGCATCCACATCAAATAATTACGATCATTCATCGCAATATCTTCAATGTATCTGCCACTGTACTTTCCAAAAGAGAACTTCTCAAGCAGTACATTTTCAAAACTCAATGCATTCATCTTCTTTATGTCGACAAGCTGCGTGAAATAATCAAAAAGCAGCTTGACAACAACAGCATCACTGAGTGCATGATGCGCAATCAAAGCATCTTTAATTCCACACAACTTTTTTATATTTTGCTCATTTTTGTAAAGTTTGAGCTCATAACGCAAAAACTCCAAAGTAAATATCTCACATTCGGGGACAAGATGCTTAACCACTTTGAGTGTATCTATAATTTTACCATGCCATGTTAAACCGCCGGATGCAAGCATTTCTAAAACAAAAGCCGCATTATGAACAATCAAAACATTTTCTTCAGAATTTTGCTCTTGCAAAAAAGTAAAAATTTCACTCTCACGCAAAGGAGCTTTCTGTGCAATCATCTCATTTGTGATGTTATGCAATGCAGAGGCAGAAGGTGGAATCTTTTTTCCCTCATTGACAAGCTCTAAACTACTTCTCACGCAAGAGTTCTCTTTAAAAACAAGCATCCCCAAAGAGCAGATCTTATCTTCTCTTTCAAAGCCTGTCGTTTCAATGTCTAAAAAAATCAGCACTTCACTATCCTGATGCTTTTACAGCGTGCTGCCATAAAGATAAAAGAGAAATATCCGCCCGCTAAGATAAAAACATAGAGAACATAGATGTTAAACCAGTCAAAGAGTGCTTCATAAGGCGTAAAGATGTAGGTTATTATCAAAGCTAAAACCATAAAACTGCCTACTATCCAGATGAGCAACATAAACCACTTTCGCCATACCTTGACTAAATCACCATAGCCAATAAATTCAAGATAACCTTCCTCTGCGTCCTTCTCTTTGGAACATTTTTTGAGTCGCAGCATATGCCCTGCGTGACAGCGATTAAAAAGGTACTTTACACTGCGAAACAGTGCAATGAGAACGGCTAGATTTAAAGCAATAAAAAACCAAAATAGAAAAACATCCAAAAGAGCCGCTCTAATTTCTGCAGTGAAACTCGGCACTCCCTGTTTCACATATATTACGAGCGTGATAAGCAGAGCAAAAACAGCAGCTAAAAACAAAGAGCACAAAATAACCCGTAGAGCCCAAAAAAACCACAACTTTAAATAAAATTTCTGCATTCAGAGCTGCTCAAGCATTCCGTGATAATGTTCTAGATTTATAAAACTTTTCTCAAAACGGTAACGAATGACAAACTCCACTATTTTGTCTTTGAACGCACTCTCGACACTCTCCACACGACCAAAGTAAGCCAGAGAGATATTTTTACTCTTAACGGCGGCATTTTTATCGTAAGCAATGGCTAAAATCTGCAGGTATTTTCCCTCTTTTATTGCCCCTAAATTCTCTTCTTGCAAAGAGACTCCAGAGAGGTTTATGGCCTTAAACTCAAAAAGTGCTTCCATACTCTGCACTTTTTCAGCTATTCCTATCTCAGAGTAAAGCTCTTTTAACCGCTCAAGATTATTTTTTCTAGCAAGTTCATAAGAAGATATTTTATTGGTTAAATTTTTTAGTCTCTCTAGCGCTGAGCTCATCTTATTTCCTACTTTTCTTTACAATTCTTTATACTTGAGTATTAATGATAGTATATCAAATTTAAGATATAATATCATTAATATTTTTACAGCTAAAGAGAACTATGGACTACTTAAAGATCAAGGGCAAATCTGCTCTCAATGGAACAATAAAAATTTCAGGTGCAAAAAACGCATCACTGCCGCTTATCGCGATGACTATCCTTGCAAAAAATAGCGTTGTTATTAAAAATCTCCCTTCAGTTGCAGATATAAATACACTTTTAAAACTTCTCTCAAATCTTGGTGCAGAGTGTCAGTTTTTAGATGACAGAGTCATTGTTGACACTTCTTCAATTAATGAGACAAAAGCAACCTATGACATCGTAAAGACTATGCGTGCTTCTATCTTAGTTTTAGGACCGATTTTAACACGTTTTGGGCACTGTGAAGTCTCTCTTCCAGGCGGCTGTGCCATTGGTCAGCGCCCGATTGATCTGCATCTTAAAGCATTAGAGCAGATGGGTGCACACATAGAGATAAAGGCTGGTTATATTGAAGCGACTGCACCAGATGGTTTAACAGGATGTGAAATCATCTTTGATAAAATCACAGTCACGGGAACAGCAAATATTGTCATGGCAGCAGCACTTGCAAAAGGTGAGACGACCATCATCAATGCAGCACGTGAACCGGAAGTCGTACAACTGTGTGAAGTGCTCAATGCAAGCGGTGTCAAGATTGAAGGTATCGGTACGGCTGTTTTAAAAATCCATGGAACGAACGGAAAACTTTTAGATATAAAAGAGTTTCGTGTCATTCCTGACAGAATTGAAGCGGGAACCTACCTCTGTGCAGGTGCTATTACACGTTCAGAGCTGACAATTACTGATGTTGAACCGGAGCATTTGGGTGCGGTTATCGCGAAACTTGAAGAGATGGGTTTTACGCTTGACGTCACAACAAACAGTATCACTATTCATCCTACAACAAGTATAAAACCTGTAAGGATTGTCACACAAGAGTACCCAGCGTTTCCAACAGACATGCAGGCACAGTTCATGGCACTTGCCACGCAGGCAGAAGGTGTTTCCATCATTGAAGAGCGTCTTTTTGAAAACAGATTTATGCACGTGAGTGAGTTGCAGCGTATGGGTGCAGAAATTTCACTCAATGGACATACTGCAACTATTGATGGAAAGAATGATTTAAGTGCCACAGATGTTATGGCAACAGATTTAAGAGCTTCAAGCGCTTTGGTTTTAGCAGCACTTATTGCCGAGGGGGAAACCAACATCCACCGTATCTACCATTTAGACCGTGGGTATGACTCCTTAGAGAAGAAACTACAGAATGTGGGTGTTGCAGTAGAACGACTCAAAGAGGGACTCTAGTCTCTTCTATATATACCTAGGGTTGTGATACAATAAGGTATTAAATTTCAATTCGGTATAAAAGGTGAGGATAAAAATGAATAAAGTTGCTTCTAAATTCTTTTTTGTCTTGAGCATTACCCTTATGTTAGGTTTTATTTTTCATCTCCTTGAGTCAATTTTTATACCATTTATTATAGCTTGGATTCTAGCCTTTTTATTACATCCTCTTGTCATTACAATTTCAAAATATATTCCAAGATGGATTGCAATCGTACTGTTATTTTTTCTAATCACCCTTATTATTGCTGGGGTCATAACTATCTTTCTTCCACAGGTAGAACAGCAAATACATACATTTATAGCCAATATGCCCCTGTATTCAAAGCGACTTTATCATGCAATTTCCATTTTTGACAGCCATATGAAAATTGAACCTACAAAACTCTTTACTGCCATTGATTCGCAGTTAGCAGCTTTTGGCGCACACATAATGTCTGTTCCCAGCCGAATAATAAATACCGCTAGCACTTTCTTCTCACTGTTACTCGATTTGATGATCATTCCTATTGTCTCTTTCTATCTGCTGATTGACTGGGAGAATTTACAGCCCAATTTCATGCGCTTTATACCTACATCCAGTCATGCAAAAGTTCTTACTGTTCTCAATAGAAGTAGTTATATTTTACGCCGTTTTATTCATGGTGAATTACTGGTTATGCTAGTAACAGGCAGTGTCTATGCCGTAGGACTTGAATTTGCAGATATTCCGATTGGTTTGCCATTGGCAATTATCGCAGGACTTGTATGTGCCATTCCCTTTGCCTCACTACTCTTAACTGCATTGCCTGCATTCGTCTTTTCACTTTTAGCAGCTGATTTGCGTATGATAGTTATTGTGATGATAACGATTTTTATAGCTGAGTTTTTAAACAATCTTGTCCTAACACCAGTGTTAGTAGGTAAATATGTAAAAATTCATCCAGCTGTAGCCTTGTTACTGATACTGAGCAGTGGAGTCTTATATGGAATAACCGGTATGGTTTTAGCACTGCCCATAGCTGCCATTATAAGCTATGAGTTTTTAGGCAGAGATGCATATATCTCTAGAACCAAAGAAATACATCAATAAGCCTAGTCCGGCTAAAATAGCAAAAATTGTTGCCAGAGAATAGATAGGGTTAAAGGGTAAAAGGCTAACTCCTACATTACTCAGTGCAGCGATAGCCATTTGGAAAAAACCAATCATTGCCGATGCTGACCCTGCTGTATTTTCAAACGGTTTCATTGCAAGCGCTACCGCATTTGGAACAATTAGTGCAATCCCCACAAAACTAACCATAATCGGCAATAATGTACTGTACAAATATATAAGTTTAAAATATCCAGAAAGCACCAGCAATACCGCACCAATCATAATTATAAACAATCCAAGTTTTATAATAAACCAAGATGATTTTTTATTTTCCAGATAAATGCTTATAAATGATCCAACAATAAAAGCTAAAAAAACTCCAATAGCTACAACAGCAATCCATCTAGAGGCCAATCCAAGCGTCTGGGTCACAAGTGCCGGTCCTTCAGTTAAAGAAGTATATACCACACCAATAGCAATCCCGTTAATAAAAATAGCAGAAAAGAAATCTCTCTCTGTAAATAATCCCACATAATTATGCCATAAAAATCTTGGAGATAGTTTTTGACTTGCATCAGGCAGATGGGTTTCTGGGAAAAACAGCAGTATCGATAAGAGCAGAAGTATACCAAGTATCAGAAGAATAAACATATTTGCATGCCATCCAAATCTGTCATCTACTATTGCTCCCACTATGGGCCCTGTTGCAGGTGCTATTGCAAAAGCGGCATTTATTTTTGTATAGACGATATCTATTTTATCTTTATCAAAACTATCTCTAACAGCAGCAGAACTTATAATAGCTCCGGCACAGGAGCCAAAACCCTGCAGTACTCGACCTAAAAGAAGCATATCTAAGCTAGTACTTATATAACACACATAAGAACCTGCAGCAAACCCTAAAGCGCCCCACAAAGCTACTGGTTTTCTACCTATTTTATCAGAAAGTGGACCATATAAAAGTTGCATGACAGCATAGGCTATCAAATATACAGTCATAGACTGTTGTACTGCAGAGTATGTTACATGCAGTTCCTGTGCAATTCGCGGTAATGAGGGTGTATACTCGGTATCTCCAAAAGGCCCGACCGATGTCATTAGCACTAATACCCACAGGGCAGGAACACTACGATTAAATATTGATGAGCGTAATAGATTCATACGCTCATTTTAACATAATTTAAATGAGTTAAAAGGAAGCTACTCTCCCTCAAAGATAATCATCTCATAGATGCTTTTTTTTGTAACAAGTGCTTTATCAGGTGAAACAGAACGGGCATTTTTAGCCGTTTCTACGTCATGGCGCAAATCCGCAATTTCACGTTCCATACCATCCACATTTTCTTTTAAACGTAAAATAATATCTACTCCGGCAAGATTCACACCAAGTTCACGTGTCAAACGTAAAATAAGTTTAATTCTGTCAATATCACGCTGTGAGTAGAGTCTTATTCTTCCATTTGAGCGTGAAGGAGTGATGAGATTTTCACGTTCATACTGACGTAGTGTTTGCGGATGAATATCTAAAATCTTCGATACTATACTGATTAAGTATACCGGTTCGTCATAATGATGCATGGCTCACTCCTTTTTTACAGTGACTTTGGTAGTTTTTCTTTCATTAATTCTACCAAATCATCGTCTAAATCATCAACTTTAGGGTTAATGATGTTTGCTTTGAGGTATAAATCCCCTCTCTGTTTTGTTTTACGGTTCATCGCACCCATCTCTTTTACACGAAAGCGCTGTCCGTTTTTTGTATTTTGAGGGATTTTAAGTTTTATCTCTTTTTCAAGGGTCCCGATTGCAATTTTTTCTCCAAAAAGTGCTGCATAAAGCGGAACTTCTATGGTTTTCACCAAGTCATCCCCTTCTCTCTCGTAATCAGGTGACGATGCAACAGTAATTTTTAAGAATAAATCTCCTGATCGTCCGTTTTGTGCATGCCCTTTTCCTCGAACACGCAGTTTTTCACCACTTTTGACACCCGCAGGAATCTTGATATCAAAACGCTCACCGTTTACAGAAACAGAATGTGTTCCGCCGAGAATTGCCACATTAAATGGAATGGTAACTTTGGCTTCTATGTCAAGATTTTGTTCTTGAGCAAAACCGCCTGCTCCACCAAAACCATTAAAACCGCCACCGCTGTATGACTGACGACCGCCACCGCTAAAACCGCTAAATCCACCACCGCCGCCACCGGAAAACATTTGACGTAGAATTTCATCTAAATCAACATTCCCGCCTTGGCTGCGTGAGAAGTCATGGAAGTTCTGACCGCCGAACATACTGTCTCCATATTGGTCATACTGTGCTTTTTTCTCTTTATCGCTTAGTACTTCATACGCAGCATTTATCTCTTTAAATTTCTCTTCCGCATCTTTCTCTTTATTGACATCCGGATGATATTTTCTTGCTAATTTTCTATATGCTTTTTTGATTTCTGATTCACTTGCATTTTGTGAAACTTCTAGTGTTTCATATAATGATTTACTCATATCTTTGTCCTACTTATAATTTATAAAATTGTATCTTTAAGCAGAATTATATCACAAGAGTTGAGTCAATGTCAATCAAGTTCAACTAAATTTTATTCTTCTGAAAAGAAAAATTTTAAAAATGAAAAGAGTAATGTAATTTCAAGGCGCATAGAGAGGAAGCATTCTATTGTACGTGCACTGACCGTAGGGAACAAGTGCCCTCATATAATACCAAATGCCTAAAAAGACTATAATTAAAATAAGAAGAGTTTTAGCATATCGAATCTGCCCCGAGACCAATTTATTTGAGTCTGTCCTCAAGTCAGATAGC
>JALUWT010000080.1 GCA_027019325.1 Sulfurimonas sp. | reverse complement strand
ACAATGGTTGAGTATTTCCGTGATGAGAAGAAACTTGATGTACTTATGTTCATCGATAATATCTTCCGTTTTGCACAATCAGGTTCAGAGATGTCTGCACTTCTTGGTCGTATCCCATCAGCAGTTGGTTACCAACCGACACTTGCTCGTGAAATGGGTGCATTACAAGATCGTATTACATCTACAAAAAATGGTTCAATTACATCTGTTCAAGCGGTTTACGTACCAGCAGATGACTTGACTGACCCGGCTCCAGCTTCTGTTTTTGCTCACTTAGATGCAACAACAGTACTTAACCGTAAAATTGCGGAAAAAGGTATTTATCCTGCAGTTGATCCACTCGATTCAACTTCAAGACTCCTTGATCCACAAATCTTAGGTGATGAGCACTATAATACTGCTCGTGGTGTGCAGCAAACGCTTCAAAAATATAAAGACCTTCAAGATATTATTGCGATTCTTGGTATGGATGAGCTTTCTGAAGATGACAAAAATGTTGTTGAACGTGCTCGTAAAATTGAGAAATTTCTTTCTCAGCCATTCTTTGTTGCAGAGGTATTTACGGGAGCACCTGGTAAATATGTTTCTCTTGAAGACACTATTAAAGGGTTCAAAGGTATTCTTGATGGTGAGTATGACCATATGTCTGAAAATTCATTCTACATGGTTGGTAGTATGGACGAAGCTATTGCTAAAAACGAGAAAAACAAATAAGCTCTATGCTTAGTAAAGGACTGTAATGGATACATTTAAACTTGAAATCCTAACGCCAAACGGTGAAATCTTCAATGATAGTGCTGTTGGTGTTGTTCTTCCTGGTAAAGAGGGAGAATTCGGCGTTTTAGCTGGTCATGCTTCATTGACAACATTGTTAGAAGCTGGTGTAGTCGACGTTGAAAAAGAAGATAAATCAGTCGAATCTATTGTAATTGATTGGGGTGTTGCTCAAGTTAGTGAAGAAAAAGTTGTTGTTTTAGTAGAAGGTGCAGCGCCTATTCGTGGTGCAAATGAAGCTGAAATCGCGAAAGCTTTAGAAGATGCGAAGAAACTAATCAGCGATGTTGCAGATTCCTCTACTGCAATCGCTTCTGTTTCTGCTAAAATCGAATCAGCAGCTCAAAGATTAATATAATATATGATTAATAATTTAATCGATTTTTATCTTAAAAGTCACCCGGTTACACTTGGTGTATTGGTTCTCTTGTCAATATATTTTGTAATACTCAATTGGGTGTTTTTTTACCGCTATTTTTCTCTTAACAGTTGGCTTAAGAGTGAGAGTGCTTCTTTGGAATCACTTTTACTTGGGGCTAGGACTGTTAATGAAAACTCTTTTTTAAATAATTTTATAAAAACAAGTAATAATATTTCAAAAGAAGTTTTAAATTTAGCAATGCTAGCTGCTACAAAAGAGGCAACAAAAGGACTCTCTGTTCTCTCTGTATTTGCTTCAACCTCTCCTTTTATAGGACTTTTTGGTACAGTCGTCTCTATTTTAGATACTTTTGCGCATATTGGGCAGACAAGCGGCAGTATGGCTATTATTTCTGCAGGGGTAAGTGATGCACTTATTGCCACAGCATCAGGTATTTTTGTAGCAACTTTTGCCTATACATACCATCAAATCTTAAAACGAAAATCTTTTGAGGTAATCTCTTATCTTCAGATGCAAAGTGATGCGATTTTAGCTCGCAAGGCATAAACTATGATTTATGATTGGGATGAAAAACCAGAACTCAATATTACACCCTTAGTAGATGTAATGCTTGTTCTGTTGGTTGTACTCATGGTGATTGCTCCCAACATTATGTTTGAAGAAAACATAAAACTTCCACAAGGTTCAACAACACAACAAGTTTCTAAAATACCACCGGTGCATATTACTGTTGACAAAGAGGGAAATGTAAAAGTAAATAAAGAGAACTTTCTTTTAAATGCTTTTACAGACAATTTCTTTTTGTATGCGAAAAAACTTGACAAAAAGGCAACGGTTCTTATCAGTGCAGACAAAAGACTTGATTATGGTGTTGTGATGTCAGTACTTGCCGCTGTTAAACAAGCTGGTTTTTCTGAGGTTTCTTTAGCTACCAATGGATAATAATAAGCACTACTTCATGCTAGGCGGATTTATCTCCTTCTTTTTGTTTTTTCTCTTTTTAGCTCTTTTTATCTATATGATGTTTGCCATTAAAAAAGAGACAAGTTATGCGCTTACAAAAGATAAATTTGTTGCTGTCTCTATTGTTATGCCAAAAAATATTGCGAAATTTAGACACTCCATAGCTGCACCTAAAACTACTTCAAAAAGTGTGAGTCAAGATATTGATGTAAATGATCTGTTCTCAAACGTATGGACACAAAAAATAAAACCACAACAGAAGAAAAAAAAGCCAAACTCTAAAAGAATAGAAGATATCGCACGAAAAATAAAAACTGCAGAGAAAAATAGTGTTAATTCTGTATCTGAAAAAATTGAAAAACTAGATATGCAGGAATCTGATAAAGAGGAACAACAGGCTTCAACTGCTAATGAGGTTAATGAATATTTAGCTAAAATTCAAGCAATTGTTTATAACTATTTTAAGGTACCTCCCAACAGTGAAGGCTACAGTGTGAAAACTGTTATAGAACTAGACCCGCTTGGTCATATGACAAACTTTAGAATTTTAAACTATTCTGCAAACGAAGCGTTGAATGCAGAAGTGGATAAAATAAAAGAGAGACTCAAAAATGTTGTTTTTCCTAAAAATCCTCAAAATAGGTCAAGCAGGACAATTGTAGTATTAATTTCAAAGGAGTAAAATTTGAAAGTTATATTTTCATTATTTATATTTATAAGTTTAGTTTTTGCAAATGATGCAACTATAGAAGTCATCAAAAAAGTGGACACAGTTCCTTCCATAGCTGTCGAAGATGCCTCCATCTCTTATGATGACACATTTAGACTACGTTTTTTTAAAACATTGATAGCGGACTTAAATGTTATCTCTATCTTTAATGTTGACAGACACCATAGAGTATCAAACTTTAATGACGTAAATGTACTTGTAAAAAATAAAGATATGGCTTATGTACTGCGATATAAAATGTTTGAAGATGATAATGGCGCTCTCAATGTTCAAGTGAAGTTAATAAACAAAGGTGAAGATGTATTTGTTAAAAATTACAGAGTGGCTAAGCAAGATATTTTTATGTTTGTTTCTCATGCCATTGCCTATGATATTAATGAATTTATGGGAAAACCCTCTGTTGCATGGATGAAAAGAAAAGTTATTTTTGCACGCATTGTTGCCCCTAAAAAAAGTGAAATAGTCATCGCAGATTATACATTGGCATATCAACATACGATTCTCAAAGGTGGATTTAATATCTTCCCTAAGTGGGCAAACAAAGCGCAAAATGCTTTTTATTATACAGCTTTGAATCCAAAGACACCAACACTCAAATATGTTGACATTAAAAATGGAAAAGTTGAAAACATTATCTCATCAGATGGAATGATGATATGTTCAGATGTTAGCAACGACGGTAAAACACTGCTGCTTACAATGGCGCTTGATGGTCAGCCTGATATTTATAGCTTTGATGTTACTACACGAAAATATAAACGTTTAACGCGATACAGTGGTATAGATGTTAATGGGCAGTTTATGGGTAAAGATCAGATTGTTTTCATATCTTCACGTTTAGGCTATCCAAATGTATTCACAAAACATCTTGATACTGATGAAATTGAACAAATGGTTTATTATGGAAAAAGTAATGTCTCTTGTAGTGCGCATGGAAAATATATAGTTTATGTTGCTAGAGAGAGTTCTAATGCCTTTAGTCAAAATACTTTTAATCTTCATCTCATTTCAACAAAAACTGATGTTATCAGACGTTTGACTGCAACCGGTGTGAATGAGTTTCCAAGATTTTCCAAAGATGGTGATGCTATTATATTTATCAAAAATTATAAAGGGCAGAGTGCCATAGGAGTTATCCGCCTTAACTACAATAAAAATTATCTTTTTCCATTGAAATATGGAAGAGTCCAATCTATGGATTGGTAAGAAATTGATGAGAAATGAAAACTATTGACATTTTTTTGGTATAATATTTTAAGATTAAATATTCAAGGAAATAGATATGAAAAGTATAGTACTTTCTAGTGTTGTTACAGCACTTTTAGTTTTTAGTGGGTGTTCTTCAAAAGAACCTGCAGTAGACAACAAAACAGAAGAGGTTTCTGCTCCAGCGGCTCAAGAAGTTCAAGCTCCTGTAACTGAAACAGTATCAAGTGAAAGCAGTGTTGTAAGTTCAACTGCAGAAAACTCAAGTACAGAAAACTCGGCTGAGATGACAATGAGTGCGATAGAAAGTAAACTACCAACTATATATTTTGCTTTTGACAAATACAATATCACTCCAGAGATGCAAGCACGCATTGATGCTGCTGCAGAATTAGGTAAAACAGATGCAGCAAAATCTTTAAATGTAAAACTAGAAGGAAACTGTGATGAGTGGGGTAGTGATGAGTATAACTTCGCACTTGGCCTTAGACGTGCAGAAGCTGTTAAAAAAGCTTTAGTTACTGATGGTATTGATGCTTCTCGTATTTCTATGGTAAGTTATGGAAAAAGCAATCCGGTATGTACAGAACATACTAAAGCGTGTTGGGCTAAAAACCGTCGCGTAAATTTTAAACTTCTTCCATAGTTTTTTAAGTAAAACCTATGAATCGGAGCGTAATAGTAAGCTTTCTTATTGTTGCTGCTGTACCAACTCTACTCTTATGTGCCGAACCTTCTGCGTTTGGTGCCGGAGATCTTTCAAGTCCTGAGCCTTATGGACTTACTTCTAATGAAAAAGTCATTTTAGAAACAAAAGACAAGCTCAAAAAAGTTGCTCAAAAAAGTAATTCACAAGCAAGTCAATTAGATTCACTAAGAGAGAGAATAGATGGTCTGCAGAGCATTGTTGAGAGTATAAGCAGAAACACACATAACAATAAAATTAATCTAAATAAGCTCAAAGAAGAAGAAGATTTAGGTTTTTCAAACGCAACTGAGTACCAAACAAGATTGAGCGGTTCCATTGAGCAAAAAGGGCAAAAGATAGAAGAACTAAAAGCTAATATCTTAGAACTCTCAAAACTTTTAGATGAAATCAACACCCAATATGTGACAAAAGATGAATATAATACTTTAGTCAAAAGTGTCAATGATTTCAAAGATTTAGTAGCAAAAGAGCTCAAGTCCGGCAAAAAAGTCAAATCTAGTGCATCTAAAAAAAGCAGTGCAGAATTATACAATCTTGCGAAGAAAAATTATGATAAAAAGTATTATACAAAAGCGATACAAAATTATGAAGAGTTGATAAAAAGAAAGTATAAACCTGCATATGCACACTATATGATTGGTGAGATGAATTATAAAAGAAAGAATTATGCAAATGCAATCTCTTACTTTAAAAAAAGTTCGTTACTCTATTCAAAAGCTTCATATATGCCGACACTTATGTTGCATACTGCAATATCTATGGATAAAACGGGAGATAATGCACATGCAAAATCTTTTTATAAAGCGATTATTGCAAAGTATCCAAACTCCAAGGAAGCAAGTGAAGCTAAAAGACGCTTAAAGTAAAAAAAATGAGCATAATTTTCAGCTAAAGAAAGAAGAAATTATGCTAAAATCCACGAATTAAATTATAAGGTAAAAAACATGGCAATCGAAGAAAATCAAATCGTATCATTAGAGTATGAAGTAAAAGACGGAGATACAGTAGTTGACAGCAATGTTGGTGGACAACCATTGGTATTTATGTTTGGAAAAAGTCAAATAATTCCTGGTCTAGAAAACGGAATCAAAGATATGGCAATCGGTGAAAAAGGCAACATTTCTGTAAATGCTGCTGATGCTTATGGCGAGTATAATGCTGAAGCAACACAAGAAGTTCCAAAAGATCAATTCGCTGGAATTGAGCTCAATGAAGGGATGACTCTTTATGGACAAGGTGAAGATGGCTCAACTGTTCAAGTTATCGTAAAAGAGATTAAAGATGATTCTATTGTTATTGACTTTAACCACCCTTTAGCAGGTAAAAATTTAATGTTTACAGTAACTATTAACAATGTTAGAGATGCTTCTGCTGAAGAGGCTATGACAGGTGTTCCGGCTGAAAACAAACAAGAAGAAGATGGATGCTGTTCAACTGACGGCGGCAGCGGTTGTGGATGTCACTAAATTCATAACTGAATCTTCTGCCTCTGTTGCGGCAAAGAAAACAGCCACTCTTTTAAAGACATTAAGTGTAAATGCACTTATAATGGGAGAGAATGGCGTAGGTAAAAGAACACTGGCTTCTTTTATCTTACCCGATGCATCTATTGTTGATGCGTCAAACTTTGATGAACTTTTATCTGCACTTGAAAGTTCTAAAGAGTTAATTGTTACAAACATAGACAACTCCCCAAATATAAATAGATTAATTGATGCGATAAAAGAAAAAAAGATTCGTATTATTGCAACATCAAAACACTCTTTTTTTAATGGGCTCATAGATGATCTTTTTAGTGTTAAATTTGACATACCACCTCTGAGAGAGAGGCTTGAAGATGTGAATTTTTTGATACAAAAATTTACAAAAGAAGCAGCAGAACTTTTTGGTGGTGATGAAAATTTTAATATTGAAAATTTCAAACCGGATCTCTCTAAAAATTCGAAATCTCTACGAAGACAGGTGATGATAAATTATTTGCTTCAAGATGTTCAAGACAGAGATTTGATGGATATTGTAGAGAATTATCTTTATGAGAAATTAGGTTCACAAAGTGATTATAGAAATTTTTTGTATCTTTATGAAGCACCATTGATTCGGGGAGGACTTAAAAAATTTAAGTCGCAGTTACAGTTAGCAGATAAATTGGGATTAAATAGAAATACACTACGAAAAAAAATAGCAGAAAACAGAGAATACTTAGAAGGAGAATAAATGAGTAAAATAGCGATGATATTTGCAGGACAAGGGTCTCAAGCAGTTGGTATGGGGAAAGATTTTTATGAAAACTCAAAACTTGCACGTGAAATGTTTGAAAAAGCGGGTGATAGAATTGGGGTAGATTTTAAAGAGATAATCTTTGAAGAGAATGAGAAACTTGGGCAGACTGCATACACGCAGCCTGCAATACTTTTAGTACAGATGATAGCCTATAAACTTTTTAAAGCTGAATGTCCCGATGTGAAAGCAGAACTCTTTTTAGGTCACTCTTTGGGTGAATTTTCTGCACTTTGTGCTGCCGGAGCCATTGACTATGTAGACGCAGTGGAACTTGTTCACAAGCGTGGCGCTTTCATGCAAGAGGCATGTGACGCTATTGAAGCGGGAATGATGGCTATTGTCGGTCTTGATGATGCCAGTGTTGAGAAAATTTGTACAGAGGCACAGGCTGAAGGTAGAAAAGTATGGCCTGCAAACTATAATCAAGATGGTCAGCTTGTTGTTGCTGGTATGAAGTCAGATTTGGAATCATTAGAGCAAACTTTTAAAGATGCAGGAGCAAAACGTGCACTGCTTTTAAATATGTCTGTAGCTTCTCACTGTGACATCTTAGCGCCTGCACAAGAGCCGCTTGCGGAGTTGATGGAGAAATACATCACAGATAATTTCGAAGCACCTGTTGTCTCAAATGTGACAACAAAACCGTATAGCACAAAAGCTGAGGCGGTAGAACTTCTAAAAGAGCAGCTTGTAAAACCTGTTAAATATAAACAGTCCATTCAGGCAATTGCACCGGAAGTGGATATGGCTATAGAGTTTGGAAATGGTGTTGTGCTTAAAGGGCTTAACAGAAGAATAGCAAAAGAGCTCAAAACAGTTAATATTTCTGATATGGCTTCACTTGAAAAAGTCAAAGAGGAAGTCTGCTCATAAAATGAGAGTCACACTTGCCCAGACCTCACCAAAGTTAAACCGCTCAAATTTGGATGATATTGTCACTATTATTCAAGATGTGAAAGCTGATTCGGATTTAATTGTTTTTCCAGAGTTGGCTTTAAGCGGTTACCTTTTGCAGGATAAGCTGCGTGAGGATGCATGGAGTGAAGAGGAACTCTCTCTTTTGGCAGAACTCAGCCGGGACATTGACATCGCTGTCGGTGTAGCTATGCGTGAGGGAGAGCTTTTTCGTAACTGTGGACTCTATTTCTCTGGCGGAAAACTTGTCGCAAAACATATAAAAGTGCATCTTCCAAATTATGGAATGTTTGAAGAGGCTCGTTACTTTGAAGGTGGAGAGAAATTTGAAGCTTTTGAAGTGGCTGATAAAAACATCTCTCTGCTTGTTTGTGAAGATCTGTGGCATAAAGAGGTGCATCATGAGCTCATTTGTCTTAATCCTGATCTCATTATTGTGCATGTTGCTTCTCCTGCTCGCGGATTTAGTGAAGATGGTTTGGAGATTCGAGAGAAGTGGTATGAGATAATTTCTACTGTGGCAAAAGAGTGTAGTGCAAAACTGCTCTTTGTTAATCGTGTCGGATTTGAAGATGGACTTGGTTTTTGGGGTGGAAGTTGTGTTGTCGATGAAAATGGAATCATACAGAGTAAATTACCAAAATTTGAAGTAAAAATAGAAACTGTAAATATATAAAGGGAAATAATGAAAATAGCAATCATGGGAGCAATGCCCGAAGAGGTGGCACCTATACTTGAACGTCTCGATGATGTCGAGGAAGTCAACTATGCAAAAAACAAGTACTATAAAGCGAAATATAAAAATATAGATGTAGTCGTGGCATACTCAAAAATCGGAAAAGTCTTTTCAACTTTGACAGCTACGACAATGCTTGAGCTTTTTGCTTGTGATGTGCTCCTTTTTACAGGGGTTGCCGGAGCTGTGAACCCTGAGCTTCAAATCGGTGATTTGGTTGTTGCTTCTAAGCTTGCACAGCATGATCTTGACATTACAATTTTTGGTCATCCACATGGCTATGTTCCAGAAGGAAGTGTCTATGTTGAAGCTGATCAAGATTTGATAGCTTTGAGTAAGATGGTTGCTTCTGAGATGGATGTAAATGTAAAAGAAGGAATCATCGCCACAGGTGATCAGTTCATCGCATCTGTGGAGAGAAAGAACTTTATAGCTGAGACTTTTAAAGCAGATGCTTTAGAGATGGAGGGTGCGAGTGTTGCTGTTGTATGTGATGCTTTGGGTGTTCCTTTCTTCATTCTTCGCTCTATCAGTGATTCAGCTGATATGGATGCCGGTTTTAACTTTGAAGAGTTTGTTGAGAGTTCTGCAAAAGTAAGTGCAGAATTTTTGATGAAGATGGTTGACAGGTTGGCAAAGGCCTAATGAGTATAAAACTCTCAAAAAAAATCATGTCTAAACTTGGTAAAACAAATGCCGAGTTTGAGCTTATAGAAGAGGGCGATAAAATCCTTGTCGGTCTTAGCGGTGGCAAAGATTCTTTAACGATGATTCACGCAATGAAAGAGCAACAACGCCGTGCTCCTTTTAAGTTTGAGTTTTTGGCAGTGACTGTAAGCTATGGTATGGGTGAAAATTTCGATAATCTCATTGCACATTGTAAAGAGTATAATATTCCTCATATTGTCCATGAGACACAAACGTATGAACTTGCAAAAGAGAAGATTCGTAAAAATTCTTCATTTTGTTCTTTCTTCTCACGTATGAGACGAGGTTATCTCTACTCTGTTGCGCTAGAACATGGCTGTAATAAAGTTGCTTTGGGTCATCACATGGACGATGCGGCAGAAAGCTTTTTTATGAACTTTATCTATAATGGTCAGATGCGTAGTCTCGCTCCAAAATATAGAGCTGAGAATGGCCTTGTTGTCATCCGCCCGCTTATTCAGATGCGTGAGCGACAGCTTCGTGCTTTTGTGGTAGATAACGGCATCGAAGCCATAGGCGATGAGGCCTGTCCCGCTATGCGTTTTGATGTGAAAATGCCTTATGCTAGAGCAAAGATGAAAGATATGCTTGCTAAGATGGAACAGGATTTTCCTCAACTCTTTACGTCTCTCAACGCTGCATTTAAAAATATTTCAGTAGAGAGCTTTTTTGATAAAGAGAAGTTTACGCTATAATAACTAAACTACAAGCAAGGAGTTTACTATGACGATGATGGTTAAAATAGATGATAAATATATATCAAAATTTGAGAGTTTTATAGCCTCCTTGCCAGAGGGTGCTGTAGAGATGAAAAATTCTTTGGATGGTGAAATCTCAAACAGAGTCACGCAATACAAAAACAATCAAATGCAAACAACCCCTTTTATGGAAGGTCTTGATTCTATAAGAGAGAAATTAGCATCTCAACTCTAATACTTGAAAAATCTGATAGGTTCGACAAGGAGCTTGAAGCTGTTATTACGTTTATCGCAAAAGATAGCGTTAGCAGAGCATTGAAATTTTATGATGAAACCCTTGTAAAAATAAATACTATACCCCTCAAACCCTTACATCCATAGAAAACGAAAATCTTTGAATGATGAAAATATTCGAGAACTGATCTACAAAGGTTATACCATACCATTTTTCATAGATAAAAAAAGCAATAAAATAATAATACTTGGAATCTTTAACCAAAATCTCTGGCAATAATATCTTTTAAAACAGTTTTTGCCAAATAGTTGGCTTGTGATGGTTGATTTTTTGTATGCATTCCCATCGAAGACGATGGGAACAAGGGAGGAGAAGTTTCTTCTGTAGTAAATTTCCTTTAATTGTATGATAAAAATAATAAACAAATAAAATCGAAAATACTTGTTAAGAAAGAAATGAGAGCTAAAATACTCAGAAAAAAATAAAAAAATTTTCTTAATGGATGGAAATTTTTAATTACAACGGATTTATTTGGATTTTTTGGATCATAATAAATTTTGAGTTTTTTGTTCTCTACCCATTGTGCAAATCTTTTATTCATATCATGATATTGATTACTCGCATTTGGATTAAGAGAATAATTATATATATAATCACTCTCAAAAGAAAAATTCTTATTTTGATATATTTTGTTGTCAAGTTTAAATTTAGATATTATAACAGGGAAATATTCTATGGTAGACCCAAATCTACGGACAACTTTTACTTTGAAAATTCCTATTTCAATAATTTCAGCAGTTGTACTTTTCCAAGATTTACTTTTATAGTTATTGAGCAAAGGAGATAAATATAATTGAGAATAGTATGCGCTAAAAAGAATCATTAAACCTAAAAAAATAAACTCATAATATTCATGAAATGTAATATATTTATAATTAGGACAGTTATATAATAAGTAATAAAAAGGTAATGGTAATACAAGGAAAGCAAATATACTTTTAGCTACTACTAGAGAGGGACCTTTATCATAAATCATTTTCATATAGTATGGATTTGTCGTAAAATTAAATAAATCTTGTTTCATGGTAGTATGCCTAGTTATTTATTGAATGTATTTTACAGAAAATAACTTTGATAAACAAGAGTACTAAAATGGAATAAAGTTATGTTAGTATGTCCTCATCATAAATAACAGCAGTGCCTGCAAGCAGGTCGTGTAGAGCGCGTTTGTCCTTACGAAAAGCGACCATTAAAAAACCTATGCCTAAGAGCAGGGTGGAGGGGATGTAGCCTAGTGAACGGGTGATCGCCTGTTTATTTGTTATGTCTTCAAATGT
>JALUWT010000079.1 GCA_027019325.1 Sulfurimonas sp. | reverse complement strand
TGCAATCGGTGTTGGTGGTGGTGGTGGAAACATGATTAACCACATGATAAGTGAGGGCATCAACAATATTGACCTTATCGTAGCCAATACAGATGCACAAGCACTTGATAGTTCAATAGCACCTTATAAGATGCAACTAGGCCTCAATGCAACTAGAGGTCTCGGTGCAGGTATGGTTCCTGACAAAGGAAGAGAAGCTGCACTAGAAAGCTTTGAAGATATTAAAGAGATGCTTGAAGGTTCAGACATCGTATTTATCTCGGCTGGTCTTGGTGGAGGTACAGGTACTGGTGCTGCCCCTATCATCGCACAAGCGGCAAAAGAGATAGGTGCACTTACAGTATCTATCGTAACAAGTCCTTTTAAGTTTGAAGGACGTAAACGTTCTAAACTTGCAAAAGAGGGTCTAGAAGAACTTAAGCGCGAGAGTGATTCTATCATCGTTGTACCAAATGAAAAACTTCTTTCTATTGTAGAGAAAAACCTTGGTATCAAAGAGAGTTTTAGAATGGTAGATGATATTCTTGCTCAAGCTGTCGGCGGTATCTCAAAAGTGATTCTTTCTCATGGAGAAAATGACATCAACCTTGACTTTGCCGATGTAAAAACAGTGATGAATCATAGAGGTTTAGCACTTATGGGTACAGGATACAGTTCAGGTTCTGCCGCAGCGTATGATGCAGCTAAAATTGCTATCGAGTCTCCACTGCTTGATAATATTTCGATAGATGGGGCTATGGGTGTACTTGTACAGTTTGACATTCACCCAGACTATCCACTTAACGGTATCTCTGAAGCAATGGACATCATCTATGACAGTGCAGATGAAGATGCAGATGTTATCTTTGGTACAACAACCAATGCTTCTATGGATATCGATGAAGTGAAAATCACTATCGTCGCTACAGGTTTTGAAGATAGAAATGCGGTAGCCCAACCAAAAGAAACAAAACAGCAAGGAACACTTTTAAGTAGTAGCAATGCATGCAACATTAACACTGTAAAAAACAGAATGGTTGTAGGTGGTTACAATGGGGATAACGAAGACATTTTAGATGTTCCTACGTTCCTAAGAAAACAAATGGACTAACCCCCTACCTTTTCTACTCCTTTTATAGACAGAGAAACTCTTCCTTCTCTGTTTTAACATCCTCCTTATCCCTAATTATTAACCATTTTTTGCTATGATACCCCAAACATTGTCTATACCAAATTTTTAGGAATCATTATGAAATATATCACAAAACTTTCAACACTCGCAGCCACTGGATTAGGTGCCGTACTTGTCACTGGCGTAACAGGCTGTACACAACAAACCCAAGAGCAGGCACAAGCCAAAGGCGCCTTTGTCATCATAGAAGAGACAGCTCCTGGCAAATACAAAATAAAAGATGAATTTCCAGCAGATGAAACGCGTATCGTACTCAAACAACTAGATGGCGTAGAACGTGTACTTACAAAAGAAGAGATGGATGCCCTAGTTAAAAAAGAAGCAGCTAAAATAGATAATGGCACATCAAACCTTACCAATCCTAATGCACAGATGTCTGGTGGTATGGGACTAGGCGAAGTACTACTCTCAAGTATTGCCGGTGCGATGATAGGTTCATGGATAGGAAACAGACTCTTTGGAAACCAAAATTTCCAAAACAACCGTAAAGCAGGATACAAATCTCCATCGACATACAATAGAAGTAAGAACTCGTTTAATAAAACTAGAAAATCTAGTGCTAAAAAGAGTGGCTTCTTTGGCGGTAAAAAAACATCGAGTCGTTCAGGTGGATTCTTCGGTGGTTAAATTACAACATACAAAATCACTCTCTACTAAATATCTTGAATCACTCGGTTTTGTTTGGCATACTGACGCAGATGAAAGCGCTTACATTTCAGATGCACTTGTAGTGCTCTCAGAATCTGAAGCAGAAGCATATTATGAAGCCACTAACACACTCTATGATATGTATGTAGAAGCAGCTGAGTATGTTGTAGAAAACAATCTCTTTCATGAAATAGGCATCCCTTTTAACCT
>JALUWT010000078.1 GCA_027019325.1 Sulfurimonas sp. | reverse complement strand
AGCTTTTGTTGTTGCTTCAGAAGCTGCAAATCATAATATGCAAACAGGACTGACTGATAATGGAGATGGAACATACAGCGTTAAAACGTATAATTATACTACTAAAGTAGATGACAATACATCACCGGTTAATATAGCTGAAAATTATGATGATATTGTGGATTGGGTTACTCTCTCGCAACTCCAGGAAGAAGCAAAATGTTCAGACCATCAATTTAGAATTATAAACAGAACTTTACCAGTTGCAACAAAAGGAATACCCTATTCTGCAAAACTTTTTGTTGAAAACAATGTGAGTACAGCTACGATAAACTGCAATCCTAATCCACAGGATGGTGTCACTTTTTCAGATCCTACTTTTTCTGGAACTCCAACAGATAGTGGAACAGTTGAATGGAATTGTGTTGCAACACAAAATGGAGTTGCAAATCCTCCAAGATACTTTGTCCTCACAGTTGATAGCAACGGTTCATAACAAGGAAGAGAAGAATGGCACAAAATAAACCAATAGGAAAACTGTTAGAAGATGCAGGTTTTATTACTGAGGGGCAGATTCAAGTCGCACTCAATGTCCAAAAAGCAAATCCAATGTTTTTTGGAGAGATTCTTCAAGATTTGGACTTTGTTACATCCAATGAAATTGCAGAAGCTATTGCCATGCAAAATGGACTTGAATACGTAGATCTCTCAACTCTTGTCCCGACTCAAGAGGCTTTAAAATTGGTACCACATGAGATAGCACAGAGTAAAAATATTTTGCCTATCAGTGTTGATGAGACAACTTTAACAGTTGCTATGCAAGATGTTAATGATATTATGACTATTGATTACCTTAAAAAAATATCATTAAAACAGATAAAATTAGTTGTTGCAAATCACTCATCAATTGCTAGATATAGTGAAATATTTTATTATCAGATGGCCAATCCTATTGAAGCAGAAATAGCAGAATTAGTGAAACAGACGCTTGAAAACAAAGAAATAAATATTCCTCATCTCGTTGATTTACTTTTAAATAATGCTATTAAAGATCGAGTTACCGATATACACATTACACCTGAAAACTCTGCAATTCATGTATTTTATCGCATAGATGGTGTTTTAAGACACTATTTTTCTCTGCCAAAAAAACTACATTCTCAAATTACAGCACGTATAAAAATTACGTGTAATTTAGATATTTCCGAACAGAGAAAACCACAAGACGGCTCCTTTAGCTACTCTTTTTTAAATGAAGATTTTGATTTAAGGGTGTCAACGCTGCCTACAAATTATGGAGAAAATATTGTAATGAGACTTTTAGGAAAAGGGACTTCCCTTTTTAGCCTTGCTCATTTAGGAATGACAGAAGAAAATAGTAAAAAAGTTGAAAATTATTTTTCAAAACCTTATGGAATTGTTCTCATTGTAGGACCAACGGGAAGTGGTAAAACTACAACACTCTATTCGGCTTTGAGAAAGGTGAACTCCTTAGAAAAAAATGTTATGACCATAGAAGATCCAATAGAGTATAAATTCACTTTCATAAAGCAGACACAACTTCATGAAAAAGCAGGCTATACCTTTGATGCTGCTATTCGTGCCTTTATGAGACAAGACCCTGATGTCATGCTTGTCGGTGAAATTCGTGATCCGCAAACTGCTGAACTTGCCGTTAGAGCTTCTATTACCGGTCACTTAGTTCTCTCAACTCTGCATACAAATGATGCTACTGGTACTATCCCTCGACTTGTGGATCTGAACATCCCTCCCTATCTTATTGGTTCCGGTCTACTTGGTGTAATTGCGCAAAGACTTGTAAGAAGACTTTGTCAATACTGTAAAAAAGAACTAGATATAAATAAAGAAAAACTTTTAGAAATAGGCGTACCTGAAATCATTTTAGCTAAATATACAGACTATAAAGTATATGAAGCGGTGGGATGTGAACATTGTAAAAATACAGGATACAATGGCCGTGAAGCCGTTGTAGAGATACTTGATGTAGATAAAGAGATGGAATCACTCATCACGCAAGAGGTAAGTACTCTAGAACTGCTTAAAGTTGCAAGAGAGAAAGGTATGCATACTATGAAAGAAGATGGTTATATAAAAGTTTTACAGGGTATAACCTCATTTTCTGAAGTGAACAGGGTTATTGATTGATGCATTTTTTTGTAAAATTTATTACAAAAGAGGGTAAAACAGGTTTTGATTTTATTGAATTACAAAGCTATGATGCTCTGCTAAAAAAACTTGCACAAGAGAAAAGAATCCCTTTAAAAATCACACCTCTTCCTGCTCTTATATCTAAATTTATTCCTCAAAAATCAACGAAAGTATCTCCGGATGAAGTAGTTGAACTTATGGAAAGCTTGCATTTGGTTATAAAGTCAGGATTACCACTGCATGAGGGTTTACAAGATTTAGCAAAAGAGACTGATAATAAACATTTTAAAGAGATGTTGCTTTATATTGCAGATGCAATTAACAACGGGCAGTCACTCTCAAATGCTTTTGAAAAATATAAAAATGCCATAGGTCCCATCATCTTAAATCTGATTAAAATTGGGGAAGAGACGGGACAGCTTGAAAGTACATTAAAAAGAGCAGCTGATTTTTTAAAAAGAACTATATCTTTAAAGAAAAAAGCAAAAGGTGCACTTATTTACCCCACTTTTGCCTTTGTCGCCGTACTTGGAGCGATGTTGGTGTGGATGATTTATGTACTGCCTCAAATGTTGGATCTTTTTAAAAGTATGGATTTGAAACTTCCACCTTTGACTTTAGGAATTATTGCCGTTTCACATTTTTTATCGGCATATTGGGTATATATGATTGCTTTTTTTATACTCTTTATAATTATATTTAAAATACTTCATAAAAAATATCAGAAAGTACGGCTTTTTACAGATAAAATGATTTTAAAAATTCCGATTGTAAAGCAGATAATAGCTGGTTTTAATATCGCCTTCATTTCAGAGTATCTACGTCTTGCGCTTGTTTCGGGTGTCCCAATTTTTAATGCCCTGCAATCACTCACAGATAATTTAAAAAATGAAATTTTTAAAGAGGCATTGGCAAGTTCGACACAGGAGGTAAGTAAAGGTTCTCAGATTTCTTCTGCATTTTCAAAAACGGGAGTTTTCACCCCTTTTACAATACGAATGATAGGTGTAGGAGAATCTTCTGGGAGTTTAGACTCACAGCTTGATCTCATTGCTGAGCATTATTATGAGCGAGTCAATTACTTTGCCGAAAATATTGGAAAAGTGATAGAGCCTGTTGTGTTAATTTTTGTTGGTGGATTTATGGCACTTGTAGTTGCCGGACTTATGGGACCTATGTATGATTTAATATCACAAATGAAATAAATTAGTACAATTATATGTACATCATTAAATTATTTCATAAAATCTACGATATAATAGAAGTAGAAATAAATTAACAGAAGGATTTAATATGAAAAGAAGTGGTTTTACACTTATAGAGTTGTCAATTGTGCTGATTATTATCGGTTTGATTATCGGTGGTGTTATGAAAGGGAAAGACCTTATAGCAAGTGCTGAACAAAAAAAGATTTATAATACATGGGTGAAGCAGTGGCAAGTTACTGCTAACGAATATCAAGATAGAACAGGTGCTATCTTAGGTGATGGTACGGCTAATGGTGGTACAAGAGCTACAGAAGATGGTCTTGTTGATGATTTTTATGCAGATACTCAAGGAAACATTCCTCTCGCATTAGATAGTATAGGACTAGATCTTCCTGTTTCTAACATTATAGGTACAAGAGGTGCAAAATATCGAATAAAAGGCAAATACACTACACAGTTAACACGGCTTTATTTTTACACTGCTGGTGGTGTCAACTATTTAAGATTTATATATCTTCCTACTGATGTTGCAATAGCATTTGATAAAATGATAGATGGCACAATAGATGCAGCAGGAGGGTCTTTTAAACTTCTTGGAGCAACTCCTGGTGCTACACCTACTCCTTGGGGAAATGCTAAAACGACTCAAAGAGTACAAGCAATATTAGAATATTAATTACTTTGCTCGTTCCCAAGCTCTGGCTTGGGAATGCATACCTCTCTCGTTCCCAAGCTCCAGCTTGGGAATGCATACTTGGCTTTTACACTAAAACAGATTATCTATTGTCGCACTCTCATAATTATTTATAAAGAACTTCTCATTTATTAAGCTAGGCTAATTTGCTTATGATATAATCACATATATTACAAAAGTCAACAAAGAGAAATATGCGTTCATCTGAAGTAGAAAAATTATTAAATAATAAAGAGAAATTATTAACACAAACATACTTTGACCTGCAAGAGTATTTTGAGTCAAAATATGGCAAAGACACTGTTATATTTATGGAGATAGGCACATTTTTTGAAGTCTATGAAGTGAACAATGATGAAGTTCAAATTGGCAAAGCCAAAGAGATAGCCGAACTGCTCAATATTCAGCTGACAAAAAAAAATAAGAACATCATCGAAAACTCCGATAAAAACCCCCTCTTGGCTGGCGTTCCGGCTGTGAGTTTTGAACGTTACTTAAGCCGCTTAATCTCAGAGCAAAAATATACTGTTATTGTTGTCAAACAAAAAGGCAATCCCCCAAAAATCAGCCGATACATTTCACAGATTGTCTCTCCGGGAACAAATTTTGACCACATTGTAGATAATGACGACAACTACATCGTCTCTGTTTTGGTTGATAAGTACAGAGGTATTTATAGTGTCGGCTACTCTGCTCTTGACGTGACAACTGGAAAAACATGGCTCTATGAGACGCATGGAACGAGTGAAGATCCTTCGTATGCACTTGATGAAATCTTTAATCTTTTAAATGTTTACAGAACGAGTGAAGTGGTAATGACCTTTTTAGATGGTGTTGAAAATCAAAAGCATGTGATGCAGTACCTTGAAATTCCAGAGCATTATCACTACTCAGTAAATAATTCCCGCCCAAAAATCGACTTTCAAAACGAGCTTTTTAAAGAGGTCTATCAGATTCAATCTCTTCTCTCACCTATAGAGCATCTGGACTTGGAACGTAATCCTATGATTACGGAATCTTTGGCAATTCTCATCAACTTTGTCATCGAACATGATTACCATATAGTTCAAAAGATGTCTCTGCCTCGCATCATTGACAACCGCCGTTTTATGTACCTTGGTAACAATGCACTTGAGCAGATGGGCATCATCTCTAAAGACAGACGTGAATTTACACTGCTGAAGATGCTTGACAAAAGCTCTACAGCAATCGGACGCCGTCTTTTAAAAGAGCGTCTGCTCAATCCCATTATGGAAAAAGAGGAGCTTGAGCGCAGATATAATCTTATAGAAAAAGTTTCATCTCACGTGCGCTATCTTGATGAGATGATGCGGGGAATTTATGATCTGGAACGTCTCTCACGCAGACTCAGCCTTGCACGGCTGCATCCTTTTGAGATGAACCATCTTTATGAATCGATGGTGAGTGTTAAAGAGTTGATGCTCTATGTAAAAAAACATAAGATTCAGCGTACTCCTTTTCATGAATCGGAGGTTGATGAGTTCTTGCGTGATATAGAAAAAAGCATAGATTTGGATGTCTCACGCAGGTTTACGAATAATACCGTTGATGAAAACTTTTTGATGGGTGGTGTTGATGAAGCAATTGACACGCTTGTAAAAGAAAACTCGGTCATGCTCATCGCCTTTGAAGACATCATGAAAAAGATAGAAACCTTGCTTGCAGATGCAGGAGCAAACAGTGCAGCTAAAGTTGTATCATTAGGACTTTTGGAGAAAGAGGGCTACTATATATCACTGAGTAAAAACCGTTTTTCTCTTATTGAGAGCATGTTTAAAAAAGATGAAGAGTTCTCTGGATATGTTGTAAAAAAACTGACGAACTCTGTCAAAATCACTTCGACTTTTACCGATGAACTCTCAGACAGAATTATGAAAAACCGCCGTAAGATTGTTACACTTGTTAAAGAACGATATATTCAGCTGCAGCTGCTTTTTGAACGCCGTTACTCTCTGCTTTTTGAGCGAGTGATCTCCTATGTGGCAGATCTCGATGTCGGTGTAAGCTCTTCTAAAATCGCGCAGGAGTATAAACACTCCCGTCCTATGATAGTTGAAGCCGACAATGATGAAAACTTTATGCAGATTATGCAGCTACGTCATCCACTTATAGAGGTGCAAGAACGTGGCGGAATTTATGTGCCAAATGACATCGTTATGGGAAATCGTGACTATCTTGACCTGCCGCATCCAACAACGGTGATGCTTGATGTGAGTGTGCATGACGGGCATGACATTAACGGCGTGTTGCTTTATGGAATCAACTCAAGTGGGAAATCTTCTTTGATGAAGAGTATTGGCATCGCTGTGCTTATGGCACAATCGGGCTTTTTTGTCTCAGCAGCTGTGATGAAGTTCAGCATTTTTGATTCACTCTTTACCCGCATTGTCTCAAAAGACAATCTTGCCAAAGGACTCTCAACCTTCGCTGTCGAGATGCTTGAGCTCAAAAATATCTTTAATCGCTCAACAGTTCGCTCTTTGGTACTAGGTGATGAGATAAGCCACGGGACAGAGACACTCTCAGGCGTTGCCATCGTTGCGAGTGCCATTAAAAAGCTCTCTGATGTACGCTGCTTGTTTTTGTTCGCAACACACCTGCATCAACTCTCTACTATGCCGGAAATCACCAGGCTCAACAATGTAGTCGATCTGCATCTCAGCGTTGAGTATGATGAAGAGGTCGATAAGCTTGTTTTTAACCGTGTGCTGCAGGCTGGAAGTGGCAGCAGCATCTATGGACTTGAGTTTGCAAAATCACTCCATATGGACAGTGAATTTTTGGATATTGCCAATACTATACGAAAACGGCTTGCTAATGATTTTGATGAGCTGGAACTTTTAGTGAAGAAGAAAAAGTCCAAGTATAATAAAGAATTATATGTGACGAAGTGCATCATTTGCGGTGCTGTAGCTGAAGATGTCCACCACATCTCGCATCAATCCTTAGCAGATAAAGCCGGTTTTATCGGGCATTTTCATAAAGACAATAAACACAATCTCGTGCCGCTGTGTAAAGAGCATCACAAAGAGATACATGACGGAAAATTACAGGTAAACGGCTTCATTATGACAAGTAAAGGGCTTGAACTGCAGTTTGAAGAGCAGATGAGTCAACCGGCAGTCAAAAAAGTGCAAGAACCGGAGATAAATGAAAAAGTGGAAGTGAAAAAGAGTGAAGAGGACGAGCCAAAAGGCTTCGTCCTGGATGATTGGTAATTAAGCGAGAGTTTTCTTCACGCAGTCACTGATGCGTTTTCCATCTGCTTTTCCTGCGAGCGCTTTGTTTGCGGCTCCCATGACTTTTCCCATATCTTTCATCGTTGAAGCACCGAGCTCTGCTACGATTTTTGTGATGGCATTACAGAGTTCATCATCACTGAGTTGTGCAGGGAGATATGGCTCATAATAAGATATCTCATCGAGCTCAATCTGCATCAAATCATCACGATTTGCATCTCTGTATTGGCTGGCCGCATCATTTCTGCGTTTTATCTGTGTTTGAATGATTTTAATGACATCTTCATCTGTGAGCTCTTTTCTCTCATCTACTTCTATCTGTTTAAATGCGGCAGTTAAAAGACGGAGTGCATCTCTTTTTTTTGCATTTTTGGCTTTCATTGCCTCTTTGACATCCTGGTTAATAGTATTTTGTAAATTCATATGTAACTATCCTTATATGTGGAACTGAAATTGCTAGAATTATACACAAATATAACTACTAAAGAGTTTTAATGCGAAATAACTTACTGATTCCTTTGTCTTTTATAATGATGACATATTTCATCTCTGGCTGTACTGCAAAGTTGACAGACCCAGAGATAAATTTTGAACCGCCGGCATATGTTGAGCAGATGCCGCCAAAAGAGGAGAAACAGGACTTTGTTTCTACCGGAAGTCTTTTTGGTAAAGGTGACAATCCACTCTTTTCTGACCATAAAGCGATGCATATCAATGATATTGTCACTGTAGTCATTTCAGAGACTGCAAAGAGTACAAATACAGGTACGAAACAGCTCTCAGAGAGTGATTCCTCCGGTCTTGGGGGTGGAATATTTTCTACTGCCGGTGCAGCGAACGGAAGTGTTCAAAGCGGCATTGGTAAGTTGAACGGTTATGGCGACATCGGTTTTAAAGCAAAATCGAATAGCGCTTACAAAGGTCAGGGAAGTGCAACCAAAGATGCTAGCTTTACAACGACGATTTCTGCTAGAATAGTAAAAGTACTTCAAAATGGCAACTATTTTATTTCAGGTAAGCGTGAGATACTTGTGGATGATCAAAAGCAGCTTATTCAAATAACAGGTGTTATCCGTCCTTTTGATATTGATCAGTACAATAAAATCAGTTCGACACAGGTAAGTGATGCGAAAATACTTTATAAAACCGAGGGAGATACGGACCGTGCAACAAAACAAGGATGGGGTACAAAACTTATTCAGTCTGTTTGGCCGTTTTAATCTACTGCTGCTTGTAAGTGCTACACTTTTAACAGCAGGGAGTTTCGAAGATTTTAAGCAGGTACAGTCGGAATCGTTTTCAAAGTATAAAGATGAGAGGGACAACGCTTTTAATAACTACTTAAAGGCACAGTGGAAAGAGTACAATGCATACATAACTGCTCCTCTGTTTGTAGAACCAAAGCCAAAATTTATCACGCCACTGCAGGAGAAAAAAACTCCTGATGTCGGTCCGATTGCTCAGATTCAAATACCCAAAAAGAAACAATTGCAGAAGAAAAAACTTCCAAAAAGCAAGATACACAAAGATATAAATTTTGAGTTCTTTGGTTCTGCCATCGGTTTGAACATTGACAAAAAGATAAAGCGTGCAAAATTTTACCCTAATAGTCAAGCAGGAATATCTAATTTTTTTAGTGTTTTGGCCTCTAGTAATTACAACATGACAGTTGATGAAGTAAGAGCCTATACAAGAGAGCTGGCACTGAATGATTGGGGTGTATACCTTTTGGTGAAAAAGCTCTCTCAAGAGCTTTACAGTGACTCAAATGAGGCAAAAATATATACTTGGTTTGTCTTGAGTAAACTCTCTTACAGTGTCAAAATCGCATTGACAGAGAGTAAAAATATTTTTCTGCTGCACTACTCAAAAGAGACTATTTATGCAACACCGCGTTATACATTTAACGGGAAGTACTATTATATTGTCTCCAAGTACAACAAAAAAGGGATAGAACAGATTTATACCTATGCACAAGATTATCCTAAAGCGAATAAAGCACTTGATTTCAGTATGCAAAAGCTGCCGCTTTTTGAGCAAAACAGAGCCGTTAAAGATGTCTCTTTTAAAGATTATGGAAAAGTATACCGTGCTTCTTATGCCTACAATAAAAATATCATAGATTTTATGAACAGCTATCCGCAGGTTGCATATAAAGTATATTTTAATGCACCGATGGAGTCAGAGACCTATAGAGACCTGGCAGAAGATATCAAAAAATATACAGATGGAAAGAAAATGAGCGAGGCTATAAACATCGTACTTCATTTTGTTCAAAAGGCTTTTAAATATGAAAGAGACGAGGAACAGTTTGGACATGAAAAGGTGATGTTTGCAGAGGAGACACTTGCCTATAAAGCCTCAGACTGTGAAGACAGAGCTGTCTTGTTCGCTTACCTGATTAAAAAACTCTTTGGGGTGCGTGTAGTGGGCGTAAAATACAGCGACCATATGAGTACGGCTCTGTATATACCTTTAAAAGGGGATAGCGTGAGAGTCGGCAGACGAAGATATGTGATGGCTGACCCTACCTACATCAATGCAAATATTGGTCAGGAAATTCCAAAATACAGAGATATTCAGCCGGAGTCATTTATCCGGCTTCAGTACTAGAAATTGATGGCTACTTTGTAGGTTGGATCATCTTCTTCGTAGGTACAATGCGGACCTGCTTTTTTCATAATCTTTTTACAGTCTTCACTTAAATGACGCAGTAGGAGATTTTTTCCTGCGTCTTCGTATTTTTTTACCAGAGCATCAATAGCTTCCACACCTGAAAAATCCATAACCCTTGCATTTCTGAAGTCTATTACAACTTTTGGCGGGTCATTTTTAACATCAAAATTATCTGAAAATGTTGTAGCACTTCCAAAAAAGAGCGGACCTTCAAGCTCATAGACTTTTGTGCCGTCCTCTTCCATATGTGTCTGCGCCCAGATACGTGCATGTTTCCAAGCAAATACAAGCGCAGAGATAATGACACCGATGATGACCGCCACTGCCAAATCTTCCACAACAGTAATGATGGTGACGATAACCATAACAAAAACATCAGCTTTAGGCATATGCTTGAGATGCGAGAAGCTTGACCACTCAAATGTTCCGATACTCACCATAAACATAATTCCGACTAAAACACCGACTGGAATGGTGTTTAAAACATCGGTGAGCGAGATAACTAAAATGATAAGCCCAATCGCTGCTGTAAATGAAGAGAGTCTGCCAAGTCCGCCTGATGTGAAGTTGATGATGGACTGTCCTATCATCGCACAGCCTGCCATACCACCGAAAAATCCACTTACAACATTTCCACATCCAAGAGCAATACACTCCTGATTACCGCTTCCGCGAGTCCCGCTCATTTCATCTAAAACAGCAAGTGTAAGGAGTGACTCTATGAGTCCTACAAGTGCCATGATGACTGCATAAGGAAGAACCATTATGACAGCATTGAGGCTAAAGAGTGTATCGGGAATGATGAGGTGGGGAAGTTGCCCTTGAAACTGTGACAGGTCAGCTAAAGAGCCGACTGTCAGTGTATCTATTTTCATAAAATAGACAAGAAGAGTAAGCACAACAATAGCGACAAGTCCTGATGGAATCGCTTTTGAATATTTTGGAAGAAAATACATAATGAGCATAGTTACGACAACGATGATGTACATACTCATACCTTGCCCTTCAAAGAACTTAAACTGTGCCATAGCGATGACAATAGCAAGTCCGTTTACAAAACCATACAGCGCAGGCAAGGGTACTAAGCGGATAAATTTTCCAAACTTTAAAACACCGACCGCGATCTGGATAGCACCGGCAATGATGGTAGCTAAAAGGACATAATTAAGCATATGCATATAGAGCTCATCTCCACTCATGCCAAGGGCTGTCAGTTTTGCATTGGCTTCCAACACAAGCCCGACTATAACGACCGCAACACTTCCGGTTGCTCCGCTGATCATTCCCGGTTTCCCGCCGATGATGGCAGTGATAAATCCGAGTATAAATGCTGTATAGAGTCCGACTATAGGACTGACACCTGCGATGAAACTAAAGGCAATCGCTTCAGGAACAAGTGCAACAGCGACAACCAGCCCTGATAAAATGTCATTTTTTATATTTTGAGAGCTGTATTTTCTTATGTCGAACAAATTATGCCTTTAGTGAGCTGAGCTGCTCAAGTACTTTTGTACGTTTTGCTTCTGCTTCACTGAGTGCCGTACGGTTTTTCTCTAACACATCTTCAGGAGCATTGGCAACAAAGCGTTCATTATTTAACATGCCGCTGAGTTTGCCTATCTCTTTTTGGAGCTTTTCATCCTGTTTTGTCAGTTTGTTGATGATTGGTGTGAGGTCGATAGAATCCGTTGGAATGAATGTTTCACACTTGTCTGCAATATCACTCACTGCATTGGCGACTTTCTCTTGGGTAAAGGCAACATCTTCCACTTTTGCAAGTTTTGCTATGAAAGGAAGCATCATCGCCTTGTCT
>JALUWT010000077.1 GCA_027019325.1 Sulfurimonas sp. | reverse complement strand
TTTTCCTAAAAGCTCCTCTTTTGTATATCCACTGATTCTACTAAAAGCATCACTTACATATACAATTTCTCCTTTTAAATCTGTTGCAGAGAAAATAACATATTTATCAAATGTATCTAACAAATACTCTTTATCAATAATATTCTTTAAAAAATTCGTTTCCATCATACGCTTCATCCTCTGTGATTATTATACCCTATATTTAATCAAACAACAAAGAACAAAGAACAAAAAATCTATACTAGTTTACGGGGGAAAACTTGAAGAAATCACGAAGAGTTATAAGAGGAAAGTTATTTTTTCTGAGAAAAGAATGAAGATAGTGATAAAGTAGAGGAACTCTCTACTTTACACAAGAAGTTTTATTTACCTCCTCACTTTCCTGTACCGCATTTCATTGATTTTTTCTTCTCTTTTTTCATAGCTTTTTTGCTATCACCACATTTACTCATCTTCATGTCTTTCTTATTTGCGCCACATTTACCTTCACCAGTCTTCTTAACAGGTTTTTCCATAGAAGAACCACATTTACCAGCACCACACTTCATCGCTGCGCTTAAAGAAGTCGCTCCAAGACCTGTAAAGAGTGTTGCACCTAAAAGCATCGCTGCCATATTTAACTTTTTCATTTTCTCATCCTTTGAATTTAAGTTGAACAAGTGTAACATAAAATAAGAAATGTTTATGTTACACGAGTTACATTGTAGATATTCTACAAAAATAGTGTGTAGTGTTTGTGTAATGTTGTATAATTAGATAAAAGATAATTTATACAATAAAGGCTTTCCCATTTTATCAAAAAAAGAGACTCTCAAAGAGCAATTTAAAAATTTCTGCAGTGACCATAAACCAAAAAACTTTGAAGATGCGGTTGAAAAATTTGCTATCTTCGGTGGTGTTGCATGGGGAGAGATTGATACAAGCAAACCTTCCTATGAGTTGATTGAAAAACTCATTCTCACTGATTATACCTACATCAGAAATGACATCACTGAACTCACGGACGGTCAGCCGCTTTATCACTCCATCTTAAGTGCAATAGCTCTAAGTGATGGAAAGCTTCATGCTGTCTATAAACGTGCGAAGGTGGAAGAGGGTATCGCAGAAAAAGCCATAGAAACATTGCGTGAGAGAGGAATTTTACGCCAAAAACGCTGTAAAGGTGCTGATGACAAGCTCTTTTTTACATCTCCTTTTTTACGTTTTTGGTTTGCTTTTATCTCTCCTATTTTCAAAGGCATTCGTGATGGTGACTACCGTGAAGTACAGGAGCGTTGGGAACGTCACGCAAATGAATTTACAAACCAGACATTTAAAGAACTATCTCAAGATCTTCTGCGTGAGAGTTTCAAAGAAGAGCCCATCATGGAGATGTCTGAGTATTGGCAGAATGATGGTTTGGAAATAGACATCTACGGACTTACAAAATCGAAAAAAAGAGTTGTCGGTCTCTGTAAATACAGTAACAACAAGGTCAAAAAAAGCGAACTGACAAGACTGCAAGAGCTTTGCACCAAAGCAAATATACAAGCAGATATCTTTGTTCTCGTGGCAAAAAAAGGCTTTTCAAGTGAACTAAAATCACTCAAAGGAGAGCAACTCAAGCTCTACACAGTGAAAAATTTCAAAGCGCTCGTGGAGTAAAGATGCATAAAAAAGTTCTTCTTCTGCATGGTTGGGGCGGCAGTGGTTATCCGCACTGGCAAAGCTGGCTTGCAGGAGAACTCGCAAAAGATTATGGCTGCGTGAATTTTTTGAAATTTTCCAATTTTGACACGCCAAAGCTTGATGTATGGCTGCGTGAGCTCAATACAGCACTTGAAGATTTCAGACCCGACATCATCATCTGTCACTCTTTGGCAAATACCCTCTGGTTTCACCTCTGTGCAAAACAAAGCCTCACGCAAGTTCAAAAACTCTATCTTGTTGCACCTCCTAGTCTCTCTTGTAATATAGAGAATCTTTCTGAATTTTTCCCCATAGCATTGCCGCAAAATCTCTATGCTAAAGATGTCTTACTTGTCACCTCAACAACTGACCCATATATGAGACCAAAAGAGGCACAAAGCTTACAAAAAGCATTAGATGTAGAGATGAAAGTGATACAAAACGGTGGACATCTCAATGCCGACAGTGGCTATGGAAAATGGGAGTGGATGCTTAAGGAAGTCTCAAAAGACTGTACTTCTTAAGCATAAATATCTAACTGGGTATCACTTACTATTGGTTTTACCTCTGTTTTTTCTGTAGCCTCAAAATTTTGTGCTTTTTGCACTGTTACATTTTTGAGTGCAGCAGGGTCTGATTGCCCCGCATTTGAGCTGTTTTCTTTAAGTGAGCTAGGATCCAATCGCCCTACTTGAACAGGACTTGGATAAGGTGATTGAAATGTATACTGAGCTATTTGCATATCATCCTCCTTAACGCATATATAAAAATTATAGCACAAAAATTATAAATTATTTACTATTTCTTTAAATTTTTAAAGCTGCCAGATACTGAATTTTCTATTTTTAATCTTACCATCTTTGAGGTACTTATATGCTCTATCTATGACATCACCCGCTATTGCAACATAGGCCTGCTTATCATAAATGTCTATCTTGCCGATGCTTTTTCCCTGTAAACCGGCTTCTCCTGTCAATGCTCCAAGGATGTCCCCTGCACGCAGTTTGTCTTTCTTTCCGCCCTCAATGACAAGTGTAACAAACTCGGGTTTCATTTCAAACCCTTTTGCCTCAGGTAGTGTATCCGCCTCTAAAAACAGTCGTTTTTCACTGCTTTTATAAGGCTCTACTTTTTCCATCTCATAAGTGGAGTAGAGTGTTATAGCAATACCTTTTGCCCCTGCGCGTCCTGTCCGTCCTATGCGGTGCGTGTAGGTCTCCTCAGTATGAGGCAGGTCATAATTGACGACCATGGAGAGCTCTTTGATGTCAAGCCCGCGCGCTGCTACATCTGTTGCAACAAGTATGGGAGTCGAGCCGTTTGCGAACTGTACAAGAACATCATTACGTTCATACTGCTCTAAATCCCCGTGAATTGCCAAAGCGTCTATCTTTTTTTCTATCAGCTTCTCAGCCAACTCTTTTGCTTCGAGTTTTGTATTGGTAAAGATGATGACATTTTTTGGCTTTTTTTGGGCGAGTATCTTTACAAATGTATTTAATTTATCGCTGCATGCATAAAAAATCTCTTCTATTTCATTAGGCAGTTCATCTGCAGTCGTCTTAACAATGACAGGCTCACGCAGAAACTCCTTTGCCACTTTTTTAACTTCCCCGTCATAAGTCGCGGAAAAAAGCAGAGTTTGGCGCTCTTTTGGCATAAAGGAAAGCACAGATTCTATCTCTTCGATGAAGCCCATGTCAAGCATTCTGTCTGCTTCATCGAGAACAAAAGTGTTCAAATTACTCAAGTCCAGACTCTCTTTGTTGAGATGTTTGAGTACACGACCGGGTGTTCCAACAACAATGTGTGCCTGATGCGAAAGTGAGCCGAGCTGTTTTCCAAATGACTCCCCGCCAGTCAGCATCAAAATCTTAATATTATGCGCAAAACGTGCAAGCCTGCGTAACTCTTTTGCTACCTGATCGGCAAGCTCACGTGTCGGGCAGAGGATTAAAGACTGCACGCGAAACTTTTTAACATCAAGATTATGCAGAACACCTATGCCAAAAGCGGCCGTTTTTCCGCTACCTGTTTTTGCCTCGGCCATTACATCTTTTCCCTCTAAAACAGCAGGAAGTGCCGCATCTTGAATGGGTGTCATCTTTTTATAGCCGAGCGTATCTAAATTTGTAAGCATTGCTTGCGTGAGTGGAAGTTTTGAAAAATTCATAAAAGTACCTCTTATTTCTTGAAATTATACATCATTATTGAAGCGGCAATGGCAACATTGAAACTTTTTACATCTTCTTGCATCTCAACAGTTACCACCACATCACATAATTCTAAAATATCATCTGCTATGCCAAAGCCTTCATGCCCCATAATAAGCACCCATTTTCCCTCTGGGTTGACAGAAGCAAGCGGTTTTGCATTCTCGTTGACTTCCGCGGCATAGATAGTGTAGCCCAAGGATTTCAAAGTATGGATGCTCTCTTTTAACTCTTCATACACATGCACTTTCAGCATTGAAGCATAGCCCATCGAAACCCGTAGTGCCCGTCTGTTAAAAGGATGAGGAGAACTTTTTCCAAGCATAAAGGAATCTACCCCAAGTGCTGCCATACTCCGTGCAATCGCACCGACATTTTCACTTGAAGTGATGTTATCAAGCAGTAAAATCTGCTCACCCATCGCTTCTAAAGTCACATCTCGTGGACGTTTCGCATGCATCATGCAATTATGATGAAGCTTATGCCCGACTATCTTGCCCATATCCTCTTTGCTTGCTACATACATTATGGGAATGTTGCGTGAAGCAAGCAGTGCTTTATGCTCTTCAAAGTACTCCGGAGTTGCCAAAATACTCTGAATTACAATATCTGTTTTTTCTAAAATGAGATTGACCACTTTTGGGGAATCAGCAATAAAACTTCCGTCATTTAAAATCCCTTTGTCACGCAGCGCATGATAGACTTTAAACGCATCATCTTCTATATTTTTTATTTCTATAATCATGCCAGTATTATATAGTAAACTTCTTGCGCGAAGGTAATATAATCCGCCCTCTCCCAATAAGAGCTTATCCTTTATTAAATCGCAAGTTCATATTTCACATTTCGACCAGCAGTTCTTTCAATTTGTTTAATATAGCCTAGAATGACCAACGCTTGCATATCTCTAAAAGCAGTTGGTTTTGAAACTTTTGTCATACTCATATATTTTCTGGTACTTAGTCCTCCTTCAAATTCATCCTTAGAATACTCCAAAAGCTTGTTGAGTACTTTTATTTGTCTGGTATTGAGTTGTTCTTGATCTACCCTGTTCCAAAATCTTGCTCTTTGAACGACAATATCAACTTTTTTAAGACCTAAATCAACTGAATCGCTTAGAATTTTAATATGCCACCCTATCCATTTCGTAAAATCATACTCTCTATTATAGAGCAAATTTTGGCTCTGTTCTAAGGTTTCATAGTAAGCTTTTTTATCAAGTTGTATTGCTGATGAAATTGAAAAGTATTTGTACTCAAAGTTCAAGCCCTTAGAGAGGATATAATCAGCAATAACCCGCGCGATTCTGCCGTTACCATCATCAAAGGGATGGATACTCACAAACCATAAATGTGCCTTAGCACTTTTTATATATATATTTTCCGTACTGTTATTGATATAGTCAAGGAGATTTTCTATATCTTTTTCAATTTTTTGAGCAGGTAAAGCACGATAGTGTACTTTTTCTTTTGTATGTGCACCTGATACCACTTCCATATCATCATAATTACGAAATACTCCTACATTAATTGCGCCCATCAAAGAGGAGTATCCACCTGCAAAGAGTGCTGCGTGCCATTTATGTAATCGTTCTAGTGTGAGTTCTTCATGGTTAAGGGAGCTATCCATAAGAAGAGCGGTAAGAGCATCCGTATGATGTGTAGAGCTATCTTCACCAAGAGTAAAATTCTTATCCAAACGTTTTCGTACCGATGAGCGTACACTTTCATAATTAAGTAATTCACCCTCAATAGCATTGGTCGATATAATCTCTTCAATCAAAGTATCAATTACAATATTATTCTCTTTACCTTTATCTAAAACAGTAATGAGAGCAGAAAGCTGACCTATTTTTTTAGCGGTATTGTCTATCGCATCTATTAATTTTTGCGCTTGATAAGGAAAACTTGGATATCTTTCATCTTCCCATAACCATTTTTTCATACTATATGTCCTACAATGATACGATAATTTCTTATAATCGTATCATAATTTTATACGATTAACAAGTTTAATCGATTCAAGGGGTTTTGCAAGAAGTCTATTCTTATGCTAAAATGAGTACCATGAATATACTACTTATGGAAGATGATCCGGTTTTATCCGATATTTTACTCGACTTTTTGCGTGAAGATTACAGCGTTGATTACGCTTTTAACTCTGAAGAGGTCTATACACTTTTAGAGAACAAGAGCTATGATTTGTTCATATTTGACATCAATGTCACCGGTCAAAACGGTTTAGAACTGCTTGAAGAGCTGCGCTCTTTTTCAAACAGTACGCCGGCCATTTTCATTACAGCCTACAGAGACACCGAGCATCTGCAAAAAGCTTTTGATGCAGGAGCACATGATTACATCAAAAAACCTTTTGAACTTGAAGAACTTGCTCTGCGCATAGAAAGTACAAAGCGTCTTTTTCACATAGACACAACACAACAGGAACCAATAAATGAAAATATGAGCTTCAATCCACAGACAAAAGAGATTCAAACCCCAAAGGGACTTATCTCACTCGGCGCTAAAGATGCCCTCTTGCTTGCCTACTTTTTAAAAAACAGAACACGACTTATATCCAATGAAGAGCTCATACAAAATATCTGGGATTTTGACTCTATGCCAAGTGATGCAACACTACGTTCACACATACGGACCCTGCGTGAGATAATAGGAAAAGAGAAGATTAAAACAATCCGTGGTGAGGGCTATCTTTATGAATAAGATAACGAAAAAATCTTTCTACTCCTTTTTAGCTCTTTATCTTGTCAGCTCCTTCATCTTTTTAACACTTGCCGCTTACTGGTTTTATACCTCTCAGGTAGCCGTAGAAAAAAGTGCCAATTTTTACAAGATGAATCACATTGCTGACCTTATCAGTGCAGAAGTTATCCATTCACAGATGGAAAAACGCCCTTTTAAGCTGCAGCGCTTTCAACGCGCTGCCATAGCTCTGTATGACAAAAATCGTAAACTGCTCTATGGCATGAGTGTACAAAAAGTTAATTTCAAAAATGATTTTTACATGAAAAAAGGAGTTTTTACCCTTGTTTCACAGCGTACAGCAGGTCATATGAACGTACAGTATGTGGTGGTACAGAGTAATGAATGTGTCAAAAATGTTGAAAAAATAAAAAATAAAATTGCTTATGCCGTCATCATTACAGGAACGCTCATCATCCTTATTGCTATCTTTTTGTCCTACATCTTTTTAAAACCTATCAAAGAAAAAATGGAAGAAATAGAGAACTTTGTCAAAGACACAACCCATGAACTCAACACCCCCATAACCGCACTTATGATGAGTACATCCCGCATCAGATCCAAAAAAGAGTATGATGAAAAGATTGTCAAAAACATCTCTATCAGCACAAAACAGCTCTACGATATCTACTCCTCATTAAGTTTTTTAAGTTTTGACACAAAAAGCGAAGCTGCTGAAAAACTCTCTTTTGATACCGTTGTCAAAGAAGATCTGGACTACTTCCGTGAGCTTTTGGAGAAGAAGAAAATAACACTCAAAGCTGACCTTCAAACGTGTGAGCTAAACATTGCACCGACAAAAGCAAAAATGCTTATCAATAATTTGCTCAGTAATGCCATCAAATATTCAAAACCAAACACAACAATTACCATCGCAACAACGGCAGACAATTTTACAATAAAAGATGAAGGTATTGGCATAGAAAAAGAGAAACTCGAAGTCATTTTTCAACGTTTTATACGGGCAAACTCCTATGCCGGAGGATTTGGCGTCGGGCTTAACATTGTTGACTCCATCGTCAAAGAGTATGGCTACACTCTTGCAATCCAATCAGAAAAAAACAGAGGAACTGAGATTACTCTTCATTTTCGCTAGGGTTTTCCAGTTTTGCGACCTCTTCAATGGCTGTCATAATAATGTTTTTTATTTTATTCGGCGCAAGTTTGTATTTCATCTCAAAATCTACAATTGTATTGATATCCATTTTTTCCACACTTCGAACCACCTTATATATCTCACCAAACAAACCTGCATCGTTCAAGAGTGCATCTTTAACCTCATCAGAGATATTAATGTTTTGCAAAATTTCTTCAAGCGGCATAGAAAAAATCGTATCCATCAATGAAAGTACACCCACCATATAAGCTTCGCCAAGCATATTGGAACGGGCATCAGGTCGTATCTCTTTTAATATTCTTTCCATAAGTTCTGTTCTGTTTTTCACCATTAACATCAAAGGGGAGACTTCAAAACTTGATGAAACTGATTTGGAATATATCATCAGCATCAACCATTTTGCAAGTTGAATACGTCCAATAAGCACAATCACATGGTGAATGGAAGAGATCTTTTTTCTGAAGGAAAAAGCTGCAGAGTTTATGAACTGCAGAAGCTGTACAGTGATTTCCGGATTTTTTTCAAACTCATCTGCCGCCTCATCAATATTCCTGTCTTCCATCAAAATATTATAAAGACGCAGCACGGCCATTCGTGTCGGATTGTACTCTGCATTCTCCATAATCTTCGGCTGTGCGAAATAGTAGCCCTCAAAGGCATCACAGCTCAAGGCTTTGGCGAGTTCAAAGTTTATTTCATCTTCAATTTTTACACCGATAACTTTGATGTTTTTGGCATGAAGCGTCTGTATGCTTTTTTTGAGTTCTACACTCTTGTCAATGAAAATTTTAAAATATGAGAGATGAGCAAGTAGAGGAGTGTACTCACTCATGGCCTCCTCTGTCAGCGCAAGGTTGTCAATGGCTATAATATACCCTTTGGCATGCAGTTGCTCTATTCTCTCAACAATCTTTTTACTCATTTTCACACTACTGAAAATGGAAAAAATAAAAAACTCTTTTGGAATGGAAAATATAATGTCATTGAGAAGAAACTTCTCATCAATCTTTACAAAAGCGTGTTTATCACCTAAAATTCTTTTTGTTCCGAATCGATTGAGTACACTGCTGATAACCGAAGCACTTGCGTAACGGTCATTCTCAACTCTATTTGTTTGATTTGAGTCTCTGTAAAGAATTTCATAGGCACATATATTAGACTTTTTATCTAAAACTGGTTGTCTTGCTACATAAACATGTTTCATTTGTTATATCCTATAACAATATTATACAACAAATTTCATCTTTTATCTATGCGAAACCATCCGGCTATAGAATAACGCTCTTTGCCTGCAGGAAGTACTTCATGAGGAAACTCTTCACTCATAAAGACTACAAGAGTATTCGCTTTAGGGTACACTTTTTTGATAAAATTCCCCTCTTTATCATAAATAAGCAACTCCCCGCCATCCTCCTCACTCCATACATCATTAAGATAATAAACCGTCGTAACTACCCGATTTTTAGAGTTTTTAAAAGCATCGAGATGTTTCTCATAAAAATCACCCTTTTGATACACTGCAAAATGTGCCTCATAATAACTGAGTCCAAGATACAAAGAACGATTAAGATATTCACGCAAGCCGTTTGCAAAAGCAAGATATCTACTCACGCAGTCATTGTCCTCATCGAGCCAAAGGATTTTATCGCGTCTTCTTCTGCCGTCTATATGCTTCTCATTACTTGCTGAAATGCCGGCTTTTTTAAAATTGTCTGATTGTTTTGCTTTGTCTAATAGTTCGGATGCGAGTTGCTTGTGGAGTGCATTTTCTATGACTATATAGCCATTCTCAACAAGTTCATCAATGATATTTTCGTAGATTTTTTTATACATAAGAGCATTGTAGCAGATTTCCTCTCACGCTGGAAATCTACTGCAAAAATAAGAGTTAGATAGGTAAAACGCGAATATTTGGAGAGAGTTTCTCTTTGAGTGTTGATTCAATTGCATAGAGTGTCCCCGTTGCAGATGAAGCACAACCATTACATGCACCAAGATATCTGATGTAAATATCAACATATTCATCATTTTTCTTAATGTCAATAATCTCCATATCTCCACCATCCATAACAAGAAATTGACGAACATTTTCATCAATGATTGCATCAACAGCTTTAATTTGCTGTACAAGTGTCATATCTTCAAAAGCTCCTGCACCGTTTGCCTGTGCATCAGCTGCTGCTTTCATCTTCTCTTCATCCATCTCTTTACGCGTCTGCTCTAAGATATCAACAAGATAGTACTCTCTGTCTTCATGACCGCCTGGTTTGATACATGACTTACAAAAACCACCCGCTTTTGTGTAGTCTGTAATCTCTTCAACCGTGTGCAGGTCATTGAGTTTGATGACTTCTTGAATAGTCCCAAGAGAAACACGTGCACATTCACATACGATAATTTCATCTTCAAAACTCTCTTCATTAACACCAAGATAGAGACCTGCTGCTTTTTTAATGACATCATATGCCATAACAGAACAGTGCATCTTTTGTGGTGGAACTGCCGGAGTTTCCGGATCATCACGCAGTGCAAACTCAACATCAATGTTTGTAATTTTTACTGCTTCTTGAACTGTTTTTCCAATACAAAGCTCCGTCATAACATCGCTTGATGCGATTGCAGTACCACAACCAAAAGATTTAAACTTAGAGTTTACAATCTTGTCTGTTTTTGGATCAATTTCCCAGTAAAGTCTTACTGCATCGCCGCAGCTTTCTGCACCAAAATCTGCAACGATAAGCTTGTTGCCGTGCCCCTCAGCTTCCTCAGGAGTGATCTCTCCCTGATGTTGTGGGTTGTTCATTAAAGTTGTTACTTTGTTTGAGTACGCATCCCAAAGTGATGCGCCTAATAAATCGTCTTTTGCCATAATTATCTATTTCCTTATAATTTTTTTCAAAAATTTCAAGGGAACCTTTTTTATTCCCTTTTTGTTACGATAATGGAAGTAATTCCATTATTTGCGTTAACACTTGGTTTCCTTCGGCAGGAAGCCCAATCGCACAAGTGCGATTTAATGTGCCATATGATGTGGCATTGCACATTCACCGGCTTTTCCACCTGGAGTTGGCTGTACTTTTGCAAATGAAGAGGAGATTGCACGCAATCTTGCCACTGCATTTTTAAAATGTTCTATAGTATAGTCAACCTCTTCATCTGTCGTAAATCTAGAAAGTGAGAGTCTAATGCCCGTATGTGCCAGCTCATTATCTGCACCGATTGCAAGCATTACTGTATTTGCTTCAAGATCTTCTGATGCACATGCCGAACCGGTTGATGCACCGATTTGACCATTGTTCAAGTCCCAAAGCATCCCTTCTCCCTCGACACCGCGAATAGAGATTAAAATGGTATTTGGTGTACGGTTCTCACGATTTCCTACTACAAAAGTATCACTGAGTTCCAAAAGAGCATCTTCAAGTCTGTCACGTTTTGCACGAATAGAAGCCATTTTTTCTTCAATGTTCTCAGTTGCAAGCTCTATCGCTTTTCCCATACCTACAATGTAAGGAACATTGAGTGTACCTGAACGGCGATGCCCCATCTGCTCACCACCGTGAAGGAGTGGAGAAAGTGGCTGTGAATCTTTAATATAAAGTGCACCAACACCTTTTGGACCGTGAAATTTATGTGCAGACATTGAAACAAAGTCAACATGTACATCTTGCAGATCTACTGGAATTTTACCAACAGCCTGAACACCGTCAGAGTGAAAAAGAACACCTTTTTCTTTACAAATCTCACCAATCTCTTTAATAGGAAAAATCATTCCCGTCTCATTGCTTGCCCACATAACACTTACAAGTGCAGTTTTTTCTGTGATGAAACTTTTTACAGTATGGGGCTCAACGATGCCTTGATCATTTACAGGAAGATATGTTACTTTTACCCCTTGTTCTTCAAGCCATCTACATGTTGTAAGAATAGAAGGGTGTTCTACTTCTGTCGTGATGATATGATCTTTCTCACTGCCTACGATTAAGTCATTAAATACTGATTTTAAAACCCAGTTATTTGACTCTGTTGCACATGAAGTGAAGATAATGTCATCATTATCACTTGCATTGAGTGCTGTATAAACCTGATCTATCGCTTTTTTTATGTATGGATGCGTCGCAGTTCCAAACTTATGCAGTGAACTTGGATTCCCGTACAATTCACTGAAAAATGGCTGCATTACTTCTACTACCTGTGGATCACACATTGTAGTAGCATTATTATCTAAATAAACTTGCATATTTATTTACCTCTTATTAGGTTAAATTTTTAAATAGGACAATTTTTGTCTTCTTTTACTTTTGACATGATAATAGCTTTGTCATTATGATTTGCTTAAGTCAAACTGAGTTTATATATCGTTTAAGAATTCAAATTGTCTTCAATAATGTTATAATCTCCTTTATAAAGGAATAAAACAATGTGTAACTTCAATGAACTCACCCAAGAACAAAAACAAAATCTTCATACTCTTATCAGCCAAGCTGCAAAAAATGTCGGCGGTTTAAACTTTTTACTGCTACTTATGGAGGCTATTAAAGAGAAAAAACAACATGCGCTTACAAAAGGGACAAAGATTATCTCAGACCATACAACTATTGAATGGAATAAAGTTATTTTTAAAGACAAATCGGAACTTTTGCATACAGTGATTTCTGAGTTGCGTGAGGCAGGAGAAGAGAGCCTCAACCTAGCAGAGATAAAGTCTCCAAAAAAGAAAAAGCACATTATAAACATGCTCAAAACACTCGCTCCTGTAGAGTTCACAGTAAAACCTAAAAATTCAGAAGATACAGAAAGCTTCACATTTAAAATTTTTGAAACGACAACAGAACAAAACGTTCACTTCTCTCCCCTCTTTATCTCCTTTTTTATCTGTTCAACAGAGCTGAGTAAAAAAGCAATGAAATATGAGGCTTAAGGCACTTAAGTGCCAGACCATAGTAAATGGCATAGCTCAATGAAAAAAGAGATAATAAGATGCAAGGCGAAAGTCTGCAGGAGCTACTGGTAGCTTCAAGGGCTTTTAACGCAGTAGATTGTTATCTCTTTTTTCACCCACAGGGCAGCATTTAAAAGATTCATCTTCTGCGTTAAACTTAGGCTAACGATGCCAGCATCGCCAACCAAAGTTTGCCTTGAATCTAAACCTTTTAAATGTTGTTGAATATGCCATTTACTATGGTCTGGCACTTATGTTATAATCGCGGAATTATTTACAACTATAAAGGTTTTACATTATGGGTCAAACTATAACTGAAAAAATATTTTCTGAGCATGTCGGCAAAGAGGTTTATGCGGGTGAGATTGTACGCTCTCCTATTGACATGGTTATCGGAAATGACATTACAACACCTATCTCCATCTCTGCGTTTAATCTCAGCGGTGCAGAGAAACTGGCAAATCCTGATGGTTTTTCAATCGTTCTCGATCACTTTATTCCTGCAAAAGATATTGCATCTGCAAATCAGGCAAGAATTTCTCGTGATTTTGCAAAAAAACATAATCTTAAAAACTTTTTTGATGAAAAAGATATGGGAATCGAGCATGCCCTCCTTCCTGAAAAAGGACTTATTGTTCCGGGTGATGTTATCATCGGAGCTGATTCTCACACATGTACACACGGAGCTTTAGGAGCTTTTTCTACCGGTATGGGTTCAACTGACCTCGCCTTCGCTATGATTAGCGGTGGGAACTGGTTCAAAGTACCGGAGTCTATTAAAGTTATTCTCTCTGGGAAACCAGAAAAACATACAACAGGAAAAGACATCATCTTAGAGATTATCCGTATGATTGGTGTTGATGGTGCGCTCTACAGAACACTTGAATTCACAGGAAGTACAATTGAGCATTTAACGATGGACGACCGATTTTCTATGTGTAATATGGCGATTGAAGCGGGTGCAAAAAGCGGCATCGTCGCAGTTGATGATATAACTAGAGAGTTTTTAGCTGACAAAGATTTGGCACGTAGACCAAAGGAGCACTACTCCGATGTCGATGCAAGTTACTCTCAAATTTTAGAGATAGATGTTGCCAATCTTGATCCCGTTATCGCCTACCCGTTTTTGCCATCAAACGGTCACTCAGTCGTTCAGGCTGTAGCAGATAAAATCAAAGTAGACCAGGCTTTCATCGGAAGCTGTACAAACGGCCGTTTAGCTGACTTAAAAGTAGCAGCAGAGATACTTAAAGGCAAAAAAGTACATCCTGATGTCCGTCTTATCGTCACACCGGGAACACAAAAAATCCTGCGTGAGGCAAATCACCTAGGCTACATTGACATCATTGTCGACGCCGGCGGTGTTGTTTCAAATCCGACTTGTGGTGCATGTCTTGGTGGTTATATGGGAATACTCGGAGACAATGAAGTAGCCATCTCTACGACAAACAGAAACTTTGTCGGACGTATGGGCTCACGCAGCTCGAAAGTCTATCTCGCAAACTCAGCGGTCGCTGCGATCTCTGCCATCACTGGGTACATTACCGATCCTCGTTCTATCTAAATGATTGCTATCCCCTGTGTCATCTTTGCAGGTGGCAAAAGTTCACGCATGGGAGAAGACAAAGCACTTCTTCCGTTTGCTTCTTATACAACACTTGCTGAGTATCAATATGCGAGACTCTCAAAGCTCTTCAGTGACGTCTATATCTCCTGCAAAGACAAAACAAACTTTCACTTTCCAGCAAACTTTATAGAAGATGATAAAAACAGCTCTACTTTTGCACCTACAGCAGGATTTCTGGCAAGCTTTAAAAAACTCGAATCAGATACTTTTTTTGCTTTAAGTGTCGATGCTCCTTTTATAGATGAAAATATAATCAGCAAACTTATTCACGCAGACAGAGCAGGATTTGATGCAACTATTGCCAAAACCCAAGAGGGCATGCAGCCCCTTTGCGGTATTTACCATAGAAGTCTTGCCAAAGAGTTTGCAAAAATGCAAAAAGAAGAGAACCATAAACTTGGCTTTTTACTCAAAAACTCTCGCACAAACTACTGTTATTTTGATGACAATGAAGCCTTTTTAAATATGAATCACCCAGAGGATTACAAAAAAGCACTCCAATTATTATAAAATTAACACCTCTTCGCTATAATATTAAAAAAGCAAAAAGATTTTAACATGAACTTAACACATTTAGATGAGAACCTAAGACCGAAAATGGTCGATGTCAGCGATAAAAGCAATACAACAAGAGTTGCCGTAGCCAGCGGTATTATAGAGATGAGCCAAGATGCTTATGATGCCATCGTAAGTGAAAAAACAAAAAAAGGGCCTGTTCTGCAGACTGCCGTCATCGCAGCAATTATGGGAACAAAGCAGACAAGTACACTCATTCCGATGTGTCATCCTCTCAATCTTTCAGGTATTAACTGTGATGTAGCAGAGTTAGCAGATTTGCCAGGATTTAAACTTACAGTCACTGCAAAACTCACAGGTCAAACCGGTGTTGAGATGGAAGCACTCACGGGTACTTCTGTTGGGCTTTTAACTATCTATGATATGGTAAAAGCAATAGACAAAGGGATGATAATCCGCAATGTACAACTTGAAGCAAAATCAGGAGGAAAAAGTGGAGACTTTAAACGATAAACTTAAAGGGAAAAAGCTCGAAATTGGATACCCTTGTAGCTGGTGTTATAAAGTGATTGCCAGCGAAAAAGAGGCTCTTCAAAAAGCAGTCAAAGATGTTATTGACGAGAGAGAGCATACACTGACTGCATCCAACAAATCAAAAACAGGCAAGTTTATTAGCATGAATCTCGATCTGTTGGTGCACAATGAAGATGATAGACAATTTATCTTTGATGCACTCAAAAAACATCAAGATATTAAAATGGTACTGTAAGGAGTTGGCAATGAAATCAGAGGAATTACAAAAAAAGCTTGAAAAAGCATATAACAAACGATACAAAACAGTTGAAAAAAGAGTAGTCTCTGCTCTACAAGAAGTTCAACTTGACGAAGAGCATCTTTCTCTTGAAGAGATTAAAAATATAGCAAATCTTTTTATAGACAAAGAGACACAAAATCTTGAGGATGATGTTGAAAAACTCCTTGAACAAAAAGAGGCAATCGAGCGAGCTTTAGAGAAAAAATCTGAAGAACTTCAAGAGAAAAAGTATGATGTTTTTCATGCCCTTGAAGATGAGTTCAGCACAGATAACACTCTTCTTGTAAAACTCCATCAGATAAAACTCCAGTCTATCGACCTCTATGACATCCTCTCTGAGATGGTAGAGTCTGCCATCATTACCGCTTTGGAAAAAGAGAGAGACGGAGAGATTGTAGAGACAACCAAAGAGCTTATTAAAGAGATAACATTTGAATCTATTAAAGAGGGTTCACTCAACACTATTCGTGTGCGTAAAATTCTCTCTACTATTTTAGCAACTGCCATTGATGTTTCCGAAGCAACACCAAACAGAGCAGACGAAATCCTCTCTGCGACACTCAAAGGGATGCGTGCAGGACTCATCCAATCTATAGACAGGTTTAAGAAACGCCTTGCATTTGTACCTATAGAAGCCAAACATATTCTTATAGAAGATTATGACACCATCATTGAAGATCTCAATCAGACAGACACACTCTTCTCCCAAGTGGTTATTACTCAGGCATCCCAGAGTTCTCAATCTATCCGAAAAATTCTTCTTGATATCAACAATGAGATGAAATATGATCTGGAAGAACTTGTTCATATCTCTAAAGAGACAGCCGAAGTCATGAAAGAACGTTTTTCATCATTTGCAAAACTCGCAGTAAAAAAAGCAGACTTTGCCCTTAAGTCACCAAAAGCAAAAGAGGCAAAACGCATGGGTATTCAAGCCTTCTCTGTAGCAAAAGAGGCTTTGGGTAATGCCATAAAATCTGCAAAAGACGTTATAGACAAAAAGTAGATATAAAGCAGAGCTTAAAATAATAAATTATTATATATAACTAAAAAGTGATAATAATATTTGTATTATAATTTACCGTAAAAACTTAACACAACACAAAGGATACTTTATGATAATACACCCAGCGACTGTACATTTTGCTATGGTTCTTCCAATTGTAGCTTCCGTTTTCGGGATTGTTTACATGATTAACAAAACAGAGACAATGTCGAAAATTTCTGCACGAGCTGCGCTTATTGCAGCAATTGCTATGATAGGTGTTTGGTACACAGGAGAGAAGATTGCCGGTCCTGAAATCTATAACTATCTTGATGCTGCCGGCAAAGCCGAACTACTAGATCACAGAAATCTAGGCCGATATCTTGCCGTTGCCATGGCAATTGTTGCGCTTATACAAATAATTGGATGCAGAATGAAAAAAAGCAGTATTCAAATTTTTGGTATTTTACTTACAATTGTAGTTATGGCAGTCACTCTTCTTCAAGGAAAACATGGTGGCGAAATTGTGTATGAACATGGAAATCCATTCGAAATGACACAGTTGAAAAAGTATATATCAAATAATGAAGATTTTGATATGGCTGACGATGACCAAAAAGTTGAATTAATTCAAAAAAAGATTTCTTCAATAAGTAAAGCAACATGTGAAAAAATAGGATGTGAAGCTGAAGAACAAGAGAGCAATAAAGCAGAAAATGACGATGGTGATGACGAGTAGTCCTTATGAATACAACGATTGATACACAAGCACAAAAAGCCATGCAAAAAGCTCTCGAAGCATACAAAAAGGATAAAAGCTCTGTAAAAGAGTTCTATCCTTGCTCCCAAGAAATTTCCACTTGGCTCAAAGGAAAGGCAAAATAATGAAAATCCTTTGCACACAGACATTTGAACAACAACTCAAAGCACTTCTTTTAGAATTCGTAACAGAAGATTTTGCAGCCTGCAAAAATTTTAAAATGTATCTTGACGTAATTATTCTCAACATGCCGACAAAAATACAAAAATTTAAAAAGTCTCTCTATTTTGATGATGAAAATATCAGAGATATTGAGCATCAGGGATTAGTAATTCCTTTCTATATTGATGAAATAAAAGATACGTATCTCATCTTGGGAATCGTAAAAAAATAAGTTTTTTTCATACTTAATAACCCCTTATTATTATAAGAATTACTTAAAGAAATATTATTATTATTTATATTTTTCAATGGTTACAAATTGAAACATCCTTTCCTATTTGTCTCAAGAATATCATATTTTTATCTCACAATTTTGTATAATAGCCTTTGCATCTATTTATTGTTAAGCAAAAAATGGCATAATGCTAGAGTAAACTCTTTGTATATATAAAAACTTTACAAAGTGATATAAATATAAATATGATAAACAATCTTATTAAGGAGAAAATTGTGGATATTAAAAAATCTCAACAAGACTTAGACTCTTTTGATACAAAGAGCATAAGTAATAGCAGAAGAGACTTTTTAGCAAAAACAGCAGCACTTTCCGCTACTGCTCTTGCTGGAACATCTCTTCTAGCTTCGGAAAAAGGAGACCCTGTTATTTTGGAACCAACTATTTGGGGAACAAAATGGGGAAATCCTGTAACTGAAAATCTTTATGGAATGCCATCAAAATATGAGCATAATGTGATTAGAAGATACTCAAAACTTCTTTCTTCTGGTAACTACAGAGCATCTATTGCAGTTACGCCTATACAAGACTTAAGTGGAATAATTACTCCAAATGGATTATTCTTTAGCCGTTGTCATGGTGGTGTAGCACAAATTGATCCCAATGAGCACAGACTTATGATTACAGGTTTGGTTGATAAACCTCTTGTACTTACAATGAAACAACTTAAACGCTATCCAAGTGTAACTCGTACACACTTTATTGAATGCCCTGCTAATGGCGGCCAAGAGTGGAGAGGACCACAATATAACTCTTTACAATTTGCAAAAGGTTTTATGTCTTGCGCTCAGTGGACTGGTGTTTATATTAAAGATATTTTAGCGGACTTGGGTTTAAAACCAGATGCAACATGGATGCTTGCAGAAGGTGGAGACTCTTCGCATATGGGTAGAACAATTCCTATAGATAAAGTTCTAGATGATGCTATGATTGTTTGGGGGCAGAATGGTGAAGCACTGCGACCAGAACAAGGTTACCCAATCCGCTTACTTGTTCCAGGCTGGGAAGGCAACTTATGTGTAAAATGGTTAAGGAGATTAGACTTTGCTAATGGTCCTTGGGCTTGTAAAGAAGAGACTGCTAAATATACAGTTCTTAAACCAACTGGAAAAGCAATCCAACACTTCTATGCAAATGAAGTAAACTCAACAGTAACATCTCCATGTCCAGAAATTGACTGGACAGATTTAAAAGATGGTGATATTGTAGAAATCGAAGGTCTTGCATGGTCTGGTATGGGAACTATTACTGGTGTTGATCTTTCATATGACGGTGGTAAAAACTATGTTGAAGCTAAATTAAAAGGCTTAATTCTGCCTAAATGTTGGACTCGCTGGAGTTATATGCACACATATAAAGAAGGCCAAGAACTTTTACTGACTTCTCGCGCTAGGGATGATGATGGAAATATTCAACCAACAATTGATCAAGAAGAACTAGTTGTCGGTGTGGAAGCAGTTTATCATAGAAATGCCGTGGAGACTTGGAAAGTTGAAAAAGACGGGAAAGTAACGCATGTCGAGGTACGTTCTCAACTTGACCGTAAAGGCAAAGGCCCATTATTTATTGAAGGGAAGGTGTAACAATGTTCAAAATAAATAAAAAAATAGTCGTGTCAGTTTCTACAGTGGCTGTTCTCTCATTGGGACTCTCCGCATGTATGGAAAACGTTTCTCCAACAAAGTCGCCTGTACAGACAAAAAAAGGTATAGATGGAGGTCTTTCTTATCCTGTTATTAATGGAAAGACAAGTCTTTACGATGTTAATGAGCAAGTTGCAAAAGATGCAAAAAAAATCCATTACGGTCGGGTCCCAACAGCAGCAGAATACGCTGCATGGAACACAGATATAATGCCTGATGGTACTGGTCTTCCTGAAGGTGAAGGTACAGCAGATGAAGGTAGTGATATTTATGATGCAAAATGTGTAATGTGTCATGGTGACTTTGGTTCAGGTGGTGGTGGATATCCAGCATTATCTAAAGGTAATGCATATGAATTACAAAAAACATTAACAAACCAAAGACTAAAGCCTGATGAAGATGGTCCAGTACGTGTTTTTGGTTCATACTGGCCACAAGCAAGCACACTTTGGTGGTACATTAAAGATGCTATGCCACATCCGTTTACTGGCAGCTTAACTGATAACCAAGTTTATTCTTTGGTTGCATTTATACTTAACGCAAATGAAATGAAAATAGACGGTGTTGAAGTCGATGATGATTACATACTTAATCGTGCAAGTTTTTTAAAAATAAAAATGCCAAATAGATATGGATTTGAACCTGATATCTATGGTCCAAAGGGTCCTGAAAATGTTCGTAAATATTATGCTGATCCCCATAATTTTGGTGGACAAACATATAATGTTAAAAAACCAGCATCACGATGTATGACAAACTGTCAAGAACCGACTGCAAAAGTAGTTTACATTCAAAATGGTGGAATTAGCGATTTTCATCCACCCTTGTCTCAAGTAAGAAGTTTACCAAAAGTGAAAAACACAGGTTTTAATGCCGAAAAAGCATATACAGCAAACTGCGCAATGTGTCATGGTGCTGAAGGTATGGGTGCCCCAGTACTTGGTAACAAAGCTGAATGGGCAGCTATTATAAGTAAAGGAAAAAGTAAAGCTTATTCTAATGGTATCCATGGTATAAATGGCATGCCTCCAAAAGGCGGTTCTGATTTATCAGATAATGATTTCGAATCTGTTGTTGATTATATGATCAGCAAAAGTAAATAAATTCTAAAAGGAAAAATGATGGAAAGAAGACAATTTTTAAGTATGACTTTAGGTGCTGTAGCTTTAGCTGCGGTTCCTGCAAGTGTGAGAGCGGAAGATTTCAGGAAATCAAAGCCGGCCGTATGGGCTACGAAAAATGTGATGAACGGTAAGAAAGTAACTGAAGAGGGTGTAATGAGTGCTATAAAAGCACTTTATGGTTCAAACTCTTTAACTATGGAAGGCGTAAAACTAAAGGCTCCTGATGTTGCAAGTAACGGTGGTGCTATTCCTGTTGATTTTTCAACACAAAAAGATGTTAAAAGTATTGCAGTATTCCAAAATGCTAACCCTGAAGCTGCTGTAATGGTTGTAGATGTTAATAAATACAGTGTGAATAAATACTCTATCAAAATTAAAATGGCTAGTTCTGGAACTATTACTATAGTAGCTCAAGGTAATGACGGTAAACTTTATGCTGCTCAAAAAACTCTCGATGTTGCTCTTGGTGGATGTGAAGGTTAATCCTTTTATATAGACAAGATAATTAAAAAATAACTTATTAAGGAAATAAAATGGCTGGAATTAAAGCAAAAGCAAAATTTAAAAATGGTGTTGTTAAAGTTAAAGCATTGATTAAAAACCCATCAATGACATACAATATGGCAGAGAAAAAAACAGGAAGTAGAGATAATGCAAACTTTATTACGCACCTTAGTGCAACTGTGAATGGTGAAACTGTAGCTGACTTTTCAACTTCTCAGTTCTTATCTAAAAACCCTATTTTTAAATTTGAATTTAAAGGTATTGGAGCAAAAAAAGATAAAATTGAACTTGTTGCAATGAGCAATCATGGAAAAGCGTACAAAGGAAAAGCTAAAATCAAATAATTTTGATTTTAGCTCTTTGAAAGAGCAGCTTCTTGGCTGCCTCTTTAAATTTACACTAAAATATTAATCTCAAAATCAATAATGATTTTCTCAACTACTCTTTTTTCAAACTCTATGACACTGCCTACATAATGATAATAGACTTTGCGAAAATAGTGATATAATTGGATGGATAGCAGATGCAGGGAAAAGTGACAAAAATCTTTATTACAAAAAATAATAAAAATAAAACAAGAGAAACACCTCAAGAAATTCAAGTTGACGAGGCAGGAATCATTGGTGATAAATTTTATGCAAAAGACACACAACGCGCAATTCTTATCACAGCAACAGAGAGCTATAAGCTTACACAGGAGAACAATATAGAGATTGAAGAAGGTTCTCTTGGGGAAAATCTTCTGGTAGACGTAAGTCCTTACCATCTCCTTCCCGGGGAGAGCTTGACAGTAGGAGATACAGTTTTAGAGATTACACAAAACTGTACTCTCTGCAAGGGTCTTTCAAGTGTAAATGCCAAACTTCCAAAACTCCTTAAAAATGACAGGGGAATTTTTGCCAAAGTAATCAGCGGTCCAGCAATTATAAAGATTGGCGATATCATAAAAATCTAAATCTATTAATATTATTTATATATAAATGATGTTAAAGTTAGATAAAATGATATTTTAAGGGGGAAATTTGAAAAAATTATTTACATATATAGTCACACTATTTATTGCTCTGTCTGCGCTCACAGCAAATGCCCAAGCGACAGTACAAGATGTTCAAATATATACAACAGCAAACAAAGATAAGAAAGTAACAACAAAAAGTATAGAAGCTGCTTTTGAGTCAGTAGGATTAAGTGTAGCTGGCAACAATGACATGAACAATCCATTTTCAAAAAGATTTGGTAAGCTCTACTATAAGGTTTATAGCCTTGCAATATTTTCTAACAGTGAACTCACTTTTAAACTTATAAAAAAATATCCTGAATTTGGTGCATTAACACCTTTAACTATGTCTATATGGCAAGAGAAGGATGGAAGTATGAACATCTCTACGCTCACTTTTAATGGTATGGCAAGAGCTTCACGAATTCCTTCAACTGACACAGATTTGAGAGCATACGCTGCACTTGTACACAAGGCGCTGAGAAAAGCAATGCCCAATGGTCATTTCAAAAAACTCTACTTTAAGCCCTCGCATAATGGTCAACCCTTGCAAGTGAATTTTACTGCTACTGTTGATTTAGACGAGGGTGAAAGTATTGATGATTATATTGACGATTTTGAAACAGAATTTGAGGGAGAGATGGAGCCATTGGGATTTTTATTTCCAAACTACATGAATCTCCAAGAGGATATATTTGATGATTATGATTACCATGAATATGACTTTTATCATACATACTCTATCTGTAAATTTGATGTTATCTACCCTGTATCAAAATATCATCCTGAAGCTGGTGCTTGGGCACCTTGCTCATTTTACCTTTACAAGAAGAAAGGTGAAAACAAAATACATATGGGATTTTTGGGGGTACAAAACTGGATTAGCACGCTTGATATTGAAGACCAATCATCCATTAAAGCACTTCAAAAGGCTCAGGGAATGATTAAAAAAATTATTAAAGAGCAGACTGAGTAGTCTACTCTTTCCCTTTTACTGCCTTAAAAATCATCATTTTGAAACTCTTTATTTGCTTCTTTTTGGAATTTCTCATCTTGTTCTTTTTTGAGCTGTTCTTTTGTTAAGATATGTTCATGTAAAAACTGACCAAAAAATGTTTTCGATTCCGTCTTGGCAAGAAAAAGATAAACTCCTACCATAAGCCCGATAACTGCTAAAACTGCAATAATCTTTTGCATAGGATTAAACATTTGTATTGGTTCTTTGATTCGTATTTCACATGTCCCCCCTGGACAATACGTTGGATCTTCTCGTATTATAAGCTTATAAATCATACAACCTACACATATGGCCCATGCGCTTTCTAAAAACATTAGAGTGAGACAAAGTACACAAATCAAAACTTTATAAAAGGTAATATCCCAATGCAGCACAAACCAATCGAGCATCGGCAAAGAAATAAGCCAACCAAGTGTCCAGGCAAATCGCTTCTGCAGTCCGCCGACATACTCCGGCTTTTGATTACTAACAACAAACTTTCCTAACAATAAAGAGGGAGAATATTTTGGAGAAATCATTCTTGCTGTAAAATCAAGAAATAAGAATGCTAGATACACCCGTGCCACTATAATATGCCCATAACCGATACCGACAAAAATTACCATCATACCCAATGCGAAAAGTATTCCAGCTGCTGCTCTTGCTTCTCTCTCATTGACAACTGTAACATCATATCCTGGAACTTTTTCTCCATATTCCAACAAAAAACTTTTAAGATTCAAAATTACTCCTATAATAAATTATTATACAATTATAACCAAAAGAGGTAATACTTTGAACAATGTAGCACTCTAACTGTAATATTTAACGACGCTTTGCATCTTTGAGCCCATATTTAAAAGCAGCATATCTGCTATAACAAGTGCGGCCATTGCCTCACACACGATAGTTCCGCGAATAGCGACACAAGGGTCATGCCTGCCTTTAAGTGCAAAATCCACCTCTTTATTTGTAGTTGTAATCGTATGCTGCTCTTGAAAAATTGAAGGCGTTGGTTTAAAGTAGACATTAAGTACAATATCATCACCGTTACTGATACCGCCAAGAATTCCACCTGCATGATTGGATTCAAATCCACCAGCACGAATGGCATCATTGTTTTGCGAGCCTAAAACACGTGAGCTCAGCTCTCCATCACCAATTTCAACCGCTTTAACTGCATTAATACCCATCATCGCATCTGCAAGCACGCCATCAAGTTTATAATAGAGCGGCTGGCCAAGTCCAATGGGAGCACCCTTAATAAGTACACGGGAGACACCACCAACAGAATCATGTCTGTTTTTTGCCTCTAAAATCGCTGCTTTTTGTGCCTCTTCTGTCTCTGCATCAAGGGCATAGATAATACTCTCATTCACGCGAGAGTAGTCATACTTCTCAGCCTTTATGCCATGCACTTCACTAATACCGCTCAGCACTTCAATCCCAAGCTCACGCAGCATCAATTTTGCAACAGCACCTGCAGCTACACGAGCGGCAGTTTCGCGGGCAGAACTTCTTCCTCCGCCACGATAATCACGCAAGCCGTATTTATGAAAATAGGTAAAATCAGCATGTCCTGGACGAAAGACATCTTTTATATTTGAGTAATCTTTACTCTTTTGATTTGTGTTGTAAATAATCATAGCTATCGGCGTACCTGTGCTTTTGCCTTCAAAAACACCAGAAAGTATCTCTACCTTGTCAGCCTCTTTTCTCGCTGTTTCAAACTCACTCTTGCCCGGTTTACGTCGATCTAACTCACTTTGAATAAATGTTTCATCTATATCTAAACCAGCCGGAACGCCGTCCAAAATACATCCAAGCGCCTTACCATGCGACTCACCAAATGTTGAAAATCGTAATTTCATTCCAAAACTGTTCACTATCTTTCCTCTTTTAGTATATCTACTGCTAATTCTGCAGCCTCTTGCTGTGCTATTTTTTTACTTTTACCGACTGCTCTTGCGTACTCTTTATCTTCTATATAAACAGCCACTTCAAACTCTTTTTTATGGTCGGGGCCCCGTGAAGCAATCACTTTGTACTCTGGTGTAATGCCAAAACGTGCCTGCGTGAGCTCCTGCAGTGTTGTTTTATAATCTCTAAAAAGAGAAGCCAGAGATATCTCTTCGTGGTTTGTCTCTATAAGTCTGATGGCAATTTTCTCAACTGTTTTGAGTCCTGCTTCAAGATATACAGCACCCATGATTGCCTCAAAAGCATTGGAGAGCAGTGAAGACTTTTCACGGCCTCCATTGTTATCTTCTGCATTTGAGAGCAAGATATAATCACCTAAATGCAGTGCCCGTGCCAATTTGTCAAAACCTGTCTCATTCACAAGCGAAGCTCTTATTTTTGAGAGTTTCCCCTCATCAGAATCCCGAAATTTTGTAAAAAGATACTCACCTACTACGAGGTCTAAAACAGCATCTCCTAAAAACTCCAAGCGCTCATTATCGTAGGGCTGTTTATAACTTTTATGTGTCAGCGCTTCGATAATGAGCTTTTTATCTTTAAACTCATATCCTAATTTTTCTTCTAACGTCTCTATCTCTTTATGCATACTATCCTCATTTACAAATTATCCTTTGCTCTTTGTGCCGCATCACGCGCAAGTTTATCGCAACGCTCATTTTCAGCATGCCCATCATGGCCGCGAACCCAAATCGCATGAACTTTATGCTGTTTTGCCACTTCTATATACTCTCTCCAAAGGTCTGGATTTTTTACTTTTTTAAAATCTTTTTTTATCCAACCGCTCAACCACTCATTAATGCCCTTTACGACATAAGAAGAGTCCGAGACAATATCGACATCACAAGGTTCTTTTAAAGCCTTCAAGCCCTCGATAGCACCTTTGAGCTCCATTCTATTGTTGGTTGTATGGGCTTCTTGACCACTGAGCTCTTTTTCTTTGTCTTCATATCGCAGTACAACACCATAACCTCCGGGGCCAGGGTTTCCAAGGGCACTTCCATCACTGAAAAGAGTTATTTTCTTCACCAAAATCCTTACTGTAATCTTTACTAACATTCCACTCTACCATAGCCGTGTCAATAGCATGACATGCGCTGCAACGGCTAAAAGCAAAGGGAAAAACACTTTTACAGTTGCTGCAGATGTACTCAAAACTGAGTGTTGCATTTGCTTTGCCATTGAGTTTAATGAGTATATCTAGCTCAAAAACCGAGCTTCCCTTGGCAAGCTTCAAATTTCCTCGGGCACTGTAAAGCTCACGAAGGAAAGCATTTTTTGAAATTATATCTAAATTCAACTTTTTTACATCACAACTCCAAAGTACTTCTGCAAGCAGTTCACTCTTTGAAATATCAAGATTTTCCCATGCTTTTTTAGCATCAATACGAAAGATATACTCAAAAATAGTATAACTCAGTTGATGATTCTCCTGATAAATCTCCAATAAATCCGCTACCTTTTGCTCTTCACTTCTCTGTGCGCTGCTTAAAATCTCTAAAACCTGCAGGTAGGCTCTTTCCAAGGCGATATCTTCATCCAACTCATCCAGTGGCTCCAACACCTCTAAAGCAGATTTATAATCCCGCATATACTCATAAACCAAAAGAAGATAATGCAGAGCCTGCGGTGTTCTGGGACTTGATTTAAGTATCTCTAAAAAAATCTGCTTGGAACGTTCCAAAAAACCTGCTTTAAAGTATGTTTTACCAAGCAGAAACATCGTCTCTTTTGCATTTGCACTGCTGCCAACATTGAGTATCTCATTATAAATTTCTATACTTTTTTCATAATCGCCATTTTTATAGTAGGAATTTGCCAAAAGCAGCCACGATTTTTCAGACAATTCTCCACTTGATATCAATACCTGTAGCTCATCTTTTGACGGAAGTGCTTTAAATTGACGCAAAAATCTGTCAAGATGTTTGGAATCTTGAGTACGCCTGTAACGCCCCCACCAGTAAGAGAAAAAAGTTATGATAAAAATTATGGTAAAGAAAATGATTATGGAGAAGAGCGGGTCACGAAACTCTATGAAGAACATATCCATCAGTTATACACCACTAAGCCATAATCATTTTTTAAATTATAAAAAGTAGCCTCAGGAGTTATCTCCAAATCTTTCATTCTTCCAAGCTGAATAATAGCATTTCGTCCAATTTCTATACCGTTCTCACGAAAAAATTTCTTCATATTTACAAACTTTACATCTTCTACAAACTTATACTCAAACTCCCTGTGAAGCTTCATTTTATCGCTTATGAACAAATGTTCATTTACATGCAGCTGATCTGATGCATACTTAATTGGAAGATGTCCGGAAAGGTCTGTCAAAACCTCTTGTACATATGCATGTTTTATTGGAAGCGTATCTTTTTGAATAAAAATGTACTTGTTATTGAGTTTGAGTGTTTGGGTGTTCTTCCAGTATTTGTAAGCAGGATTGGAGACGCCGAGTTTTGCATAAACTTCACGCCATAACCAAAAAGAGTTCAGTGTGTTTGGAAGTGGGGACATCTCTTTTTGGCTCCTTTAAAAATTCTATTTATAGATTATATAATCTTTTTTCAAATAGTTTTCTAAAGTGCTCTAAAAGAGAGTGCGAGCTTTACAAAATTATAAAACAGCCGTTACCGCTTTTGTCACAATGAAACCACCAATAACAAGCCATATAAACATTGAACCGGCAGTGTAAATTGGTGCTAATCCCAGTCCTTTAAATTTTGAAAATATTGTTCCCATACCAAGTGCTGTCATTGCCATTGTTAAAAGAAAAGTATCTATTTGGTTAATTACACCTACAATTGGATGTGCTACCAAATCCAGTGAGTTAAATCCTGCCATACCGATGAAGTAAACTGCAAACCAAGGAATTACAAGCTGTAATTTACCACCTGCTTTACCAGATTTTTTTGCCTGCATTGAGAGATAAATTCCTAAAACGATAAGCATAGGAGCAATCATAATAACACGTGTCATCTTAACAATGACCGCAGAATTCGCCATGATCTCAGGTGAACCAGGGATAGAAGCAGGAACTGCAACAACCTGTGCAACTTCATGAATCGTACCACCGGTATAAATACCAAACTGCTCAGGTGTCATATGTAAAAACCCCTGTGCCGGTTCAATAATAGATGCGTATAAAACAGGATACAAGAACATTGAGATTGTACCAAAAAGCACAACCATAGAAACAGCAACTGCAGTCTTGTAACCTTCTGCTTTTAAAACCGGTTCAGTAGCAAGAACAGCTGCTGCACCACAAACTGCACCACCGGCAGCTGTCAGCATAGATGTGTCTCTATCCATTTTAAATGCTTTGACTCCAAGATATGTTCCAAGTAAAAATGTTGTTGAAAGCATAATAAGCGAAACTGTAAAACCGCTCAATCCTACTGCCATAATTTGTTGAAATGTAATTCTAAAGCCGTAAAATACGATTGCAAAACGAAGAATTTTTTTACCACTAAATGTAATACCTGTTCCCCATTCACTAGGAATATGCTGATGGAGTGTGTTTGCATAAAAGATACCAAGAACGATACCGATTACAAGTGGAGAAATTCCAAGGTTATGTATAAAAGAAATTTGCGCGATAGAAGTTGCTGCTGCTGCAAAAATCGCAACAAAAATGATACCCGACATGGTACCTTTTCTGTTTTCTGGTGAGAATGCCATAAGAGACCTTTATTTTAAATTTTTATAAATAAGAGGTGCAATTATAGCAAATAATTATTTACCTACGCTTTGAACTTCTATGTTTAGTGTAAGTTTTACGACTTTTTCATCTGCCTTATGCAGCTTAACAAGCCCAGATTTTAGCACTCTCCTCGGTTCTAGCGCTTTTTCTTGAACTAAATACGTCTGAATTTCTTCAGCTCTTTTATTTGCTAAAAATTTTAGATCTTGTTCACTTACAGGCTGTATTTGTGTACAGAGTTCAATTAAACTATTTTGATATGCTCTCTTATACGCATCTTTATCTTTATACTCTTTTTGCAGTTTTTCTTGCAGTTTTTCAAGCTTATCATCTTTACGCAACTGAGCATAAACATCTTCTAGCATATCAATATTTAATGCATTTTTAGAATTTTTTATATTTTCATCACCACTTTTCTTGATAACCATCGCAACCAGTTTTTGTAATTTCAAGGCTTTTAAATCATTGACATCATCATAAACAGCACTCACCTCTAAATTGATTTTCGGACGTTTTCGCATCAACTTGACAATTTTATCAAGCTTCTCACGCTGTGGCGGTGTAATATCACTTTTTCCAAATTCAAAAGCGATAAACTCCAAATCTTCTCCGTCAAGTCCCATCATTGAGCCTAAGAATTTAAATGGAGAAGTCACTGCTTTAGCGATAAGATTACCCAGCGTTTTCCAAACCAAAGTGCCATATTTGAAATCTGGTGCATCAACATTCCCTGCAATCGGCATATCAATATCTATGATACCTTCACTGTCTTCTAACAAACCTATGACAAAACCAAGGGGAAGATGATTCACATCCTCACTCTCAAGCTCCTTGCCAAGTTTTATTTCCTTTATCATGATATTGTTCGTAGCATTAAGCTGCCCGTGCATAATCTCATAACCCAAATCCAAATAAAGTTTTCCCGAATTTATTTCATAGCCTGCAAAAGAAGCACTGTAACCGCTCATCGCATGCAGGTCTAGATTTTTAAAGTTAAAATTCAAATCGGTGTACTCTTTTGGGTTAAAACTGTCAACACTTCCTATAAGTTTTGTCGAGCCATATTTATCTACTTCACCATCAATATCTACGTAGGTCGTATCTCCGGGCGTACTTGAAACTGCATAAAATGCGCCTTCTAAACCATGAATTTGTGTTTTAAATTTTATAGGCAGAGAGAGATCACTAAAAGCTGCACTTCCGTTTTTCACATTTATTTTTACAACCTTAACAGGGAAAGCACTTGCTTTAGCCTCTTTTTTTACCTCTTGTTTCGGCTTCTGTTCTTGTGCTTGCGTTCCTTTTTTCATTAATTTTGCAAAGTTAGTTGTTTTGTTTGCATCAAGCTCTGCCGTAATATAAAAAGAGTCTATATCTACCTCATCGACATAGAGTCTGTTTGGAAACAGCTCCAGTGTAAAAGGTTTCACACGTAGTTCATTTAAAGAAAAAAGTGAAGAGTTGGCATCATTTGTGTTGCTGACAAAAAGGGAATTGAGCGCTGCCTCTCCCTTAATTCTCAAGTCAGGATATTTTTTAGAGTGGGCATAACTCTCTTTTATTTTAAACGAGAGCCTTCCGTCATCAACACGCAGATAACTTTTCTCCTGCAAGTAAGGCGTCAAATCAGTTAAAGAGAGCCTTCTTGCACTCAAAAATCCGTTCTGCTTGAGTGGTGTATGTCTCAGCTTTCCACCTGCGCGAATCACTCCTTTTTTATTCACACGCAGAGAAGCTTTGTATTGCAACCAGCTTCTTTTTTTAATATCAAAATTATTCACGGCTATATTGATTTTATCGAGTAAATGTTTTTGGTTTTGTGTGAGCGTTTTATCTACTAGCCCTACTTTTGCGCCATTAAGCGCTATATGTTTTACTGTAACACTATAAGCTTTCTCTTTATTCGCTGATTTATGAGAAGATTTTTTGCTCTTTTTAGGAATAACAATATCGGCAACATTCATGACACCATTTTTTTGTCGTACCAAATTCGCAACAAATCTATTTAACTCCACATCTGCAACAGAGAGCTCTCTTTTAGGAGTACTGAGCGCTATACCCTTGATAGTAAAATCTTTAAACTTTACCAACTCCTCTTTTGTACTTTTTTTGCGTAGAAGCAATTCTCTTACACTTAGATTTGCATCCTCTACAGCAATCCCGAAACTGCTGTTATTCTCTGCAACTTGTGTTGCTACTTGAAAATCTAAAAATGCACGTGATAAACTAAGGTCAAATTTTTTCAGGTTCGCTTTTGCGGCTGTCTCTATGTAAGGTCTGTAATGGGCAATGTCAAGGTTTTTACAGGCTGTATTTGCAAGAAGATTGAAATTTCTATGTGCCAATGTTCCATTAATATCGCATGCTCCTGAACCATTCAAAGCTACTTTTATCTGATAATCAAAAGGCTTCAGACCTAAAAGTGTCAGCTTCTGCGCATGCACATCCAGCTCATCAATCGTCGTTGTGACATTTGGATAGACTGCTTCATCTTTAAAGCGCAGAGCAATCTTTTCCAAATCAAGCTCTTGAAGTGTAACACTCCATGGCTTTGTGCTACTGCTTTGAGCTGCACTCTTTTTTGTTCTATTACTTTGAGCACCCTGCATTTTTATATAATTCAGCCAGTCAATAAGACCATTTTTAGAACGTTTTACTTTAACATTCAAGCCGTAAAGTCCCATTTTTTCTATCTTGACATCTTGCTGCAAGGGCAGTATATTTGCATTTTTTACATAAAGCATATCTAGGTTGAGTATATCTTTCTCTTTATCTTTTGGTTTTATGCGCAGTTTTTCAAGCGCAAGATTAAAGTCTTCTATCTTTGTTGCATTCAAATCATCGAGATTTAGCGCAAATTTTGTGTTAAAAGAGACTTTTCCATCAGCTACTTCAAGCTTCAGCACATCTTGCATATACTTCCACTCTGTGTAGAGTTTACTGGCTTCAAATGCCAAACTTCCCTTGATTTTAAAAGGTGTTAGACTCAATATTTGGCTTTTGAAATCAATAAAACCGCCATCACCCAGTTTTGAGTAGAGACGAAGATCGGCACTATTTTTTGTGATTTTTTTTGTATCAAAATTATTGAGAGTAAAGCCAATATTTTCCAAAGAGAAAGCAAAAGGTGTCGGACGTGTAAAGTCTTTATAAAACAGTCTACCACCCTCTAGTTTTATCTTATCGACAATCACCCTTGGCATACTACTTTTTTCAGAATTTTTTGGCTCCTCTTTTTGTCTCTCTTTTTTATTTTTCAGGACATTAAGAAGATTGATACTCTTGTCTTTGTTATAGACTAAATAGAGTTGCGGCGATACCAAAGAGAGCTCTTTTAGCTCTAAAGCACCATACAGAAGGGATATAGGGTTGAGATTCAGGTTCAATGAGTAAAAAGAGAAAAGGGCTTCATTTGTAAGATTTTTAAGACGAAGGTCATTGATTGCAAGTCTAAATATTAGGGGATTAAAAGCAAGCGATTTGATACTAACTTGTGTATTTGTTTGCATTTCTATGATTTTAATCAACTGCGGCTTTAAAATAAGAGGCAATATAAAAAACCCTGCAAAGAGATAAGCAAGAAAAAAATACAAGAGAGATTTGACGATTTTTTTAAACAAAACTAAACTCCATTAAATTAATGAAGTTTAGTCCTTTTTTGATTAAAGTATGATTATTACTTTTTAATTCCTAAGACATCCTCTTTTGGAAAAATAAATATTGTGTCTCTATATACAGAGATTACTTTACTTGGCTTACCATCCTTGTCAAGTGCATATGCATGAATCTTAATAGGAATTACTGTATCTTTTCTTGTGTTATCCGCGAGCATCTCTGTTGTTTTGAGCGTAACGATTTTTTTCTTTTTAACATCTGGAACTACTCTAAACGGTTTAGATGGTTTAATAATCTTAATTTTACCTTCCATCCCTTTTGGAGAGATTACATCAAAGTAATATTTCATCGCTTTGCCCTCTGTATTTTGTAACAGAAAAATATAAGAGTTCTCTACCGCAAACTTGTTGTTCTCATAATGTCTGATGGAATAAAGTCTTGTCTCTTTGTTGATATTGAGAAGCATATGCTCTTTTGTTGTACCCATATATGCAAGCGCTAACATAATACCAACAAGTAAAACAATGTATGCAATAATTTTTGGACGGAAATATTTAGTTTTTCCTTTTCTCTCAACAATCTCATAATCACTTGACCATGTTACAAGAGATGGTTTGCCGAGTTTACCCATTACCGTTGTACAGGCATCCACACACTCTAAACAGTTGATACACTCAAGCTGCAGACCCTGACGAATATCAATATGTGTAGGACAAACAGTGACACACTTCTCACAAGTTGTACACTCAGCACTTGGATCCACTGCCTGCAGCTCTTTTTGTTTGTTTACAAGTTTATGATGTTCGCCATGCTCATCATCATCATAAATTTTTCCACCTCTGTGCTCATCATATAGCGCCATAACTGTATGCTCATCATACAGAACTGACTGCACACGAGAGTAAGGACAAACATAGACACAAAAGTTCTCTTTTAAAATTACAATGTCATAGACTAAAAATGCAGCAATTCCAAAAACGAAACCAAGCATTGTAGTGTGCTCAGCAGGATGCATAATATACTGAAAGAACGTCTCTGGCGGAATAAAGTACCACATAAAGTCAGCACCTGCAACAATTGCCAACATTGTCCAAATGAGAATAGCAAGCAGTTTTTTTACTTTATTTTCTGCTTTTGACATATCCGGATCTTGCTGTTTATTGCCAATACGTTTACGTAGATGTAAAAGTTTTGTCTCAATCAGGTCACGGTAGATAACGCGAAATACAGTCTGCGGACATACCCAACCACAAAAAACACGTCCACCCATAACTGTCATTCCAAATATTCCTAAAAACAGAAGCATAAGTAAAAATGGCATAAGATAAAGCTCTTGCATGTCAAACTGTACAAAGGCAAGATCTAGTTTCATCTTATCAAAACTCAGCATAAAAAACTGATGTCCATTAATATGTATCCATGGAAGTCCTAAAGCAACAACCGTTGCCAATGCATAGACATAATATCTTTTAATTCTCCAAGGTGTAGGTATTTTTATACCTTTTTTCTCTTCACTCATATATAATCTCCCGTTTTATTAATTTGGACAGGTAATTGTATTGATTACCTGTTCTTCTGCATCTTTTGGCGCTTTAGGCAGCAGTGATCCAAATGCGACCTGCTTCAGTTCACGTGACTCTATGTAGTCTTTGAGTGAACTTCTGCTCACATTTAAAACCCTTGCCATTTCGCTCACACTTTTACCATCTTTTATAAATGCAATAATATCATTTATATATACATCAAATTTTGAATTCGAACGACTCCCCTTTGGTCGACCAATAACCCTTTTGGATTCATTCTGAACTCTTTGACGAAGCTGATCCATCAATCCCAATACAAGCATCACACTGCTCTGTTGTGTCATTATAACAGATTGCTTAATAAAATGAACATTAAATTCATTTTTAAGCAGACAGGAAAACATCTGAATCAAATCTTCCATATTTGTAGTCAATACCCAGACATCATAAATAAGCAGTGTCGTTCTGATTTTTGACTGAAAGTATTTTGTTACTTCGCTTCTCTCTTGGAGACGCTTGTTTTGGGATGTGTAATCAACAAATTCATCATCAATAACAAGATTGTTCGTCATAGCATAAGAGTTTATCAACTGCAATTGTTCATGTGCAGGTGCAAAATTCTTATCTGGTCTTATATATGCAATCACCATTTTAACGATTAAACCTCTCTTATTTATTGATTTTCATCGTCATTATACACTCTTTTGACGAATAAAGTCAATACTTTTTTAGTTTATTTCGTCACTTTATCTCTATTATTGCTTAAAAGATTTCTTTGCCGATTCAAATACAGCAGTTTTTATAAACATTTTCGCTAAAATAAAAGCAATATTATACAAAGATTTTGCATATGACAACAAAACAATACATCTTAAAAACTATCAAAAAACGTCCCCTTATCATTGACGGGGCTATGGGTACGCAGCTGCAACAGCGTGATGACCAGATTTCAAAAGAAGCATGGGAAGACAATGAGGGGTGTAATGAACTCTTAAATGTAACAGCACCTGATATTATGAATGATATTTTTAGTGCGTACTTGACTGCCGGTGCAGATTTTATCACGACAAATACTTTTGGCTCTTTTTCCTGGGTTCTTGATGAGTATCAAATAGGTGAGCGTGCTTATGAGCTTACCAAAGCCGGTGCCGAGCTGGTAAAAAAACAGTGTGCAGCATTTTCCACACCGGAGCATCCCCGTTTTTGTCTCGGCTCTATCGGACCGGGAACAAAGCTGCCCTCTTTGGGACACATCACTTATGATGCAATGTTCGCAGGGTATACAGAGTTTTGTCTAGCACTCATAGATGGCGGCGTTGATGTTTTTCTGCTTGAAACCTGTCAAGATCCACTGCAAATAAAAGCAGCCCTGCATGCCTGCGAAGAGGCCTGCCGCCAAAAAGAGGTCGAGATTCCTATTATGGTCTCCGTAACAATTGAACTGAGTGGTTCGATGCTTATTGGAACTGATGCGCAAACAATTGCAACTATTATGGAGCCTTTTAATATCATTTCACTTGGTTTCAACTGTGGAACAGGGCCCGAGCAGCTTGAAAAGCATGTCAAAACCCTCTCACAACTTTGGGAAAAACCGATTTCTGTTCACGCAAATGCCGGACTGCCGCAAAACCGTGGAGGGTATACCTACTACCCAATGGGACCGGATGAGTTTGCAGACAAGCAGGAGAACTTTTTAAAGTATGACGGTGTCAGCTTTTTAGGCGGCTGCTGTGGAACAACCCCGCAGCATATCCGTGCGCTTGTTAACCGTGTAGAAAATCTCACTCCAAAAGCAGCAAGCGGCTCACAGGAGAACTCACTGGCATCACTTTTCTCAACCGTTCCTCTGATGCAGCAGCCGGCACCTCTTCTTATGGGAGAGCGCAGCAATGCAACCGGTTCAAAAGCTTTCCGTGAACTTCTTTTGGCAGAAGATTATGAGGGTACTCTCTCAGTAGCACAACAACAGGTACGTGCAGGAGCACATGTTTTAGATGTCAATGTCGGTTTTGCAGGACGGGATGAGACAAAAGATATGAATGCCGTTATGGGAATGTACAATCAAAAAATCCCTATCCCACTTATGCCAGACTCCACGCAGACAAAAGGACTCGAAACAGCGCTCAAAAACATAGGTGGCCGCCCTATCCTTAACTCTGTGAACCTTGAAGATGGTGAAGAGAAATTTGATGCCGTCTGCTCTCTGGCCAAAAAATTTGGTGCAGCCCTTGTATGTCTTACGATTGATGAAGTAGGAATGGCAAAGACAGTTGAAAATAAAATTGCCGTTGCCGAGCGTATCATCAAACTCGCTACTGAGCGTCACGGTCTAAAAAAAGAGGATCTCGTCTTTGATGTGCTTACTTTTACCTTGGGAAGCGGTGATGCAGAGTATCTCGATGCAGGAATCAACACCATCGAAGCCATACGTGAGTTGAGACGCAGACATCCCGAAGTTGGCACAACACTTGGACTCTCTAACATCTCTTTTGGACTCGATAAAGATGCACGGCCATATCTTAATTCCATGTTTTTACACCACTGTCTCAAAGCAGGACTTACTTCCGTTATCATCAATGTCAAACATATCATTCCGATTAACAGAATAAGTAAAGAGGAACAGGAGATTTGTGATAATCTTATCTTTAACCGCGGGCACGAGCCACTTTTTACTTTTATTGACTCTTTTAGTTCTAAAGAGGCCGTTGATAACGAAGCCGAAGATGCCCAATATCTTGCTATGAGCAATGAAGAAAAAATTGCAAAACTGTTGATGGACGGCGATAAAGAGCGTATGATCCCTCTTGTAGAAGAGGCGCGCCAGCAAATAGCTCCTGAGAAAATCGTTAATGAAATTCTCATAGATGCGATGAAAGTTGTCGGTGAACTTTTTGGAAGCGGACAGATGCAACTTCCTTTTGTTCTACAATCTGCAGAGACAATGAAAAAAACAGTGGACTACCTCAACCCTTATCTGCCAAAAATAGAAAAAGCAGTTGACACAACACTTGTTCTTGGAACAGTCAAAGGAGATGTCCATGATGTTGGAAAAAATCTTGTCGATATCATCCTCTCAAACAACGGCTACAAAGTCAAAAATCTCGGTATCAAAGTAGACCTTGAACAGTTCCTTGACACACTAAATGATGGACATATCTCCGCGCTTGGTTTTAGCGGTTTGCTTGTAAAATCAACACAGGTTATGCTTGAAAATCTCACAACCCTGGAAGAAAAAGGAATTCAAATTCCAGTTTTACTTGGCGGTGCGGCACTCACACGCTCTTTCATTGATGATTTTTGCCGAAAAGCTTACAGTGGGCCTATATTTTACTGTAAAGATGCCTTTGACGGAGTAACAGCGATGAGCCGTATAGAAGCTGGCAATATGGACACAAACCTGCATCCTGATGCTCCAAAAGTTGAGAAAAAAGAGGAGAAAGAGTACATCATTCCTCCCTTTGAAGAGATTAAGATGCCTTCTCGTGATGTAGCGGTTCCTACGCCACCATTTTGGGGACGACGTGCAATAAAACTGACAGACCAGCAGATAGAGATGGCATTTGAGTGGATAAATCATAAACTCCTCTTTAAATCCCGCTGGGGCTACTCCTCTAAAGGCATGAGCAAAGAGGCATATGAAAAACAGCTCGATGAAGTTGTCTGGCCAGCTTATGAAAAACTCAAAAAGCGTTTTATTGAAGAGAAGCTTTTTGAACCGACTATCCTCTATGGTTACTGGCCTTGCAGAAGCGATGACAACTCGCTGCTTATCTTTGATGAGAGTGAAGGATGGTTTAGTGAAGATGAGATAAATCGTGATTCTTTAGAACATGTTATCGGCAGAGCGGAAGAGATTTTCAGCTTTCCAAGACAGCGTAAAAAACCACACCGTGCACTCAGTGACTTTTTTCATGCAGACAGACATGACTGTTTGGCTCTTACTTGTGTAAGTGCCGGCAGCAGACTCAGTGATGCAGAGCGTGAGATATATGAGCGTGGAGATTATACAGAGTATTATCAGTTTCACGGTCTGGGTGTCGAACTTGCGGAGGCACTTGCAGAAATTGCCCACAAACAGATACGACTTGATCTTAACATCGCAAAAGATGAAGGAAACACTCTCGCAGATGTACGCATGAACCGTTACCAGGGAAGCCGTTACTCCTTTGGCTATGCAGCCTGTCCAGATCTAGAGCTTAACCGTCCACTCTTTAATCTCTTAAAACCTGAAGAGTTCGGCATCGAGTTGAGTGAGACATTTCAAATTCATCCGGAGCAGTCAACGTCAGCCCTTGTGGTCTATCATCCTGATGCTACCTACTACAACGTCTAGCTAACGTCTTCTATATGAGAGTGCCTCGAGCAGGTGCTCTTTTTCAATCACTTCAGAACTTGCCAAATCTGCAATCGTTCGAGAGACTTTCTGCACTTTTTTTATACTTCTAAAAGAGAGGCGAAAGCGCTCTATGGCCATTGCCAAAGTTTCATTTGCTGCTGCACTCATCACACAATACGCATCTAATTCACTATCAGCCATCTTAGCATTAAAATTTTTCTGCCCTCTTTTTTGTCTAAAAATATTTGCCTCAACAACCTTTTTATGCAACTCTTTGGAAGAGAAACTCGGCTTATCTTCAGCCCTTACATTTTGCATCACAACCGATATGTCAATCCTGTCTAAAAAAGGTTCAGAGAGTCTGTTTTTATACCTCTGAATTTCAAGTTCATTACAGCGGCACTCCTTATGCGCATCCAAAAGATTTCCACAGGGACAAGGGTTCATCGCTCCGATAAAAAGAAATTTTGCCGGATACTCCACTTTTGCATTGACACGTGAGATGTGTATTTTGTTCTCCTGCATAGGCTCACGCAGAGACTCTAATACAGATTTGGAAAAGTATGGCAGCTCATCAAAGAAGAGTATGCCGTTGTTCGCTAATCCAACTTCACCAATCCGGGCTTTATGACTCCCGCTGACATTTCCACTAAAACCTGCTACAATATAACACTAAATAAGGACTTTATAGATGATTATTCCACTTAACATTGCTACAAATACCTATAAACCATGCTACAACATAGAACATATCCAACTAAACAAGCTACAACATTGCCAATTAAGAGGTGACAAATGAAGATATCTATGAAAAAAAGAAAAATTGGTTATACATACGGTAGTGTATCTGGTCACTTTGCATTTCGAAAACAAAAAAGCATCGCCTTTGAATCAACACTTGAAAGAGATTTACTAACACTGTTAGAGTTTAATGATAGTGTTAATGATGTTATTGAACAACCACTTACTATCGAATATGTAAACCACAACGGAAGAGCTGTAACTTATACTCCCGATTTTCTAGTTGATTTTAAAGAGGCAGAGGCTTCACTTCTAAAGCGACCAAGAAAACCATTGCTAATCGAAGTAAAACCTAGAGAAAAATTACAAAAGCATTTTGCAGAACTTAAACCTAAATTTAAAGTTGCAATGCAATACGCCAATGCAAATGATATGATTTTTAAAATATATGATGAGAGTAGAATTAGAACCCCTTACTTAAAAAATATTCTTTTTCTTAAAAGGTATAAAAGGCTTACATATAAAGAAGAAGACGAATCCAATATTCTAGCCTATATAAATAGTTCTGGTTCACTAACTGTTGAAGCTGCTATTGAATATCTATTTGTGACTAAAGAACAAAAATCCATGGGCTTAGGACACATTTGGAATCTACTTGCAAATAAAAGACTACTATGTGATTTTAGTAAGATACTTGATAAGCAGACTATAGTGTGGGTAAACAATAATTTATCATTTGGAGGGGATGATGCATAAAGAAGAAGTACAATCAATAAAGCTCAATAGGAGCAGTATTCAAATTAAAGAAAACGAGTATGTTGAGTATCAGAGCGAAGTGTATAAAATCTCTAGTGTCATTGACTTTAGTGAAGTTGTTGGTATTGATATAAAAACAAAAAGAGCAAAGAGACTACGAATAAGCGATATAAAGCCTATTTCAAATGGTAAAGATATCAAGCTAGCAATCTTTAATGATATAGGCGAATACACAGATAGTGAATTTCAAGAGATACAAAAAAAGTATCTAGCTATAGAACCTCTATTATCTGATAATATCTCACGTAAAGAGATTGAAGAGCATGCAAAAAAAATTAATATTCACTATACGACACTCTATAGATGGCTAAGACGATACCAATCAACTGGCACTCTTCTCGGTTTACTACCAAAACCATCGGGAAGGAAGAAAGGGGAGACTAGACTAGATTTTGCAACGGAAGAGATTATGCAAAATATTATTAGCACCTACTATCTTTCTAAACAAAAACCATCTATTCAAGCAGTAATTCGCAAGATAAACATTGAATGCAAAAACCGTGAGATTGTTGCACCGGGAAAAAATACAATCAGAAATAGGATTCACAAACTCTCAGAATATGAGGTACTTAAGAAGCAAGGCAATCGCTCTATGGCAAGAACTAAATTTGAGCCTGTTCCTGGAAAGTTTGAATCTGATTATCCTATGCAACTTATTGAGATTGACCATACTCCTGTAGATTTAATCTTAGTTGATGATGAACACAGAGAACCAATAGGAAGACCTTGGATAACGGTAGCGATTGATATCTATAGTCGAATGATTGTTGGATATTATCTATCGCTTAGTGCTCCGAGTGTTACTTCTGTTGCTATGTGTATTACAAATGTGGTACTTCCAAAAGACAAACTCCTTTTAGAACTAGATATTGATTCTAATTGGGATGTTTGGGGTTTTCCGGAGACTATCCATGTCGATAATGGTGCAGATTTTAGAGCAGAGGCTATTAAAGCTGCGGGATTAGCTCATGGAATAAATATCGAATTTCGTCCCGTTGGAAGATCTAACTTTGGAGGGCATATTGAAAGAGTAATAGGCACTCTTATGAATGCAGTTCATGAAATACCAGGTACTACATTTTCAAATATACAAAAACGCCAAGAGTATGATTCAGATAAACATTCATCAATGACATTTAGTGAATTTGAGAAATGGCTAGTGACTTTCATTACAAAAATATACCATAAGAGAAAACATACAGGAATCAATCTATCTCCAGAACAACTTTGGGAAGATGGTGTATTTGGTGAAGATGCACCAGTTGGATTAATGCCAAAACCTACAGACCCATTAAGTGTAACTATTGATTTTTTACCAATCTTTAAAAGAACTATTCAAAAGAATGGTGTTAATATAGATGGTATAAATTATTATGACCATCTATTACGTTCAAAAATAAATATGCTCGATGATGATGGAAAGAAAAAGCGGTTTATTTTTAAAAGAGATCCACGGAACATAAAATTTATTTGGTTTTATAATGATGAAACTCAAGAGTACTTTAAAATTCCAGCAGCAGACCAATCAATGCCAGATATGACTCTATGGGAATTGGAGTCCATTAAAGCTCATCTACGAGAGTCTGGTTCAAGACAAATCAATAATGCTGAAATACTAGAAGCGCACGAAGAGCTAAATAGACAGATAGAAGATGCATCGAAAAAAAGCAAAAAAGCAAGACGTGCAAAACAGAGACTCAAAAATAAAGATAAAGAGATGGTTCAGCAGACCCCACCAAAAGAGATAGTACCAAAAGTTCAAGATGATGATTTTTGGGATGAAGATGTTTCAGATATAGCAGAGGATTGGTAATGGAAATAGTGTATAAACATCTAAACGAGCAGTGTCAAGATATCGTTTTATTGGATGCAAAAGATAGAATACGATATATGCATAAAGATATTTTGATTGAATATCCGAAAATAAAAGAGATTCACAGCTTGCTTAATCAACTAATGGATAGACCAAAAAAACCTAGAATGCAGAATCTTTTAATTATTGGAGAGTCTAATATTGGTAAGACTTCAATAATCTCTTCATTTGAGAAAAAACATCACAGTTATGGTATTGAAGATGAGAACGAGATGAGTGTAATTGTTAGACCTGTTATTTTAGCACTAGCCTCTGATAATGCCGATGTAAAAGATTTATATACTTCTATATTAGAATCCTTTTGGTCGCCATTTAATCCAGGAGATACTCTTGTAAAACTGCGACATCAAGTTTTTCACCAGATGCAAGAGTGCAATGTGAAGATACTTATAATTGATGAGATACACCATTTTTTAAGAGGTACTTCTAAACAGCAACGCAATGTGATGGATGCACTTAAAAATATTGGCACAAAACTTATGATACCTATCGTAGGTGTTGGACTAAGAGAGGCTTCGTTAATTTTAACCTCTGACCCACAACTTAGTAGCAGATTTGACTTGATTAAATTATCAAAGTGGGAACTCAATAAAGATTTTAGAGTACTCCTGCAAGCATTTGAAAAAAGATTACCACTTAAAAAACCTTCTAATCTTGCATCTAAAGAGAAAGCCACGCTTCTACATATGATTTCCCAAGGTAATTTAGGTAACTTGCATAGACTTTTAATAGAGTGTGCCTCTTTTGCCATTAAAAATGAAACAGAGGAAATAACTCTTGAAATTATCAATAAGTTTAAATGGATTAAACCGACCAACTCTCTAACACCTAGAGAGATACCTATTTAAAATGAAACTTTCAATTGAGCCAAAAGTTTTTAGTGATGAGTCGCTTAACTCTTGGCTCATAAGAAGTTCAATTGCAAATGGAAGTGACCCACGAAGCTTTTATATCGCTTTATGGGAAGAGTATAAAGCTTGGAACAAAGATTTAGACAAACACTTACCAAAACAACAAGCTTATTCTTTAGCAAAAATGACAGCACTTACTCCAGAAGAGATTAAAAATTTAACATTAGAGCCTTATCTCCAAAAAATTATTGATAAGCCTTTGAATCCGTTAGGTTTATGGTATTTTTTAATTCCTAGAGGTAAGAGAGGTTTATCTCAAACAAATGGAATGCACTTTTGTTCTAAATGTCTTAGTGATTCAACTCCATATTTAAAAAGACAATGGCGATTAGCATGGAACATAGGGTGTCCTGTTCACAAGATCAAACTTCTAAATAAATGCCCAAACTGTAGGATTATATTTTCTCCTCAACTTTTAAAGTATGACACACCAAAAATATACCTATGTAGCTCATGCGGATTTGACTTAAGAGGTGCAGAAACTACACCCGCCGATGGGAAAGCTCTTAAGTTTCAAGAGATACTCAATAAAGCCATTTTTAATACACAAATAACATCTTTTCCAGCATTGCACACACAATCGCTACAAGACCTGTTTATGACCATTAGAAGCATAATCCCATTTTTTCAACAAATATACAAACTAAAGAAATATCATCTTTTCTTTGAGACACTCGATCTCGATATTCACTATATGGAAGAAAGTAAAATAATGCATGTCTTTGAGAAGATGAGCATAGATGATAGAGAGTTTTTATTGAAGCTGACTTATCAATTTCTGCAAGCCGATATAGAGACTATTAAGAAACTTTTGCAGCAGCTAGAAACAACAAACAAAGTTTTTTCATCAAAGCCTGCTTCCATGTCTCCAACAATATTGTATCTATCTAAATTTTTAAAAATAACCGATAGTTCAAAAATTGAAAATCCAAAGCAATATGCCATAAAGCCAAATGCTAAAGATGAAGTTAATCGTCTCTATAGTGAACTTTTAGAGTTGATATGAGATATAGTTTACCTGAAAATACGAGTTGTGATTATTGTAGTCTTATTTTAACAGATTGGGATTATAGATATCAAGGAAAACACTATTGTAAAAAATGTTATCACTATCTATTTCATTATAAAATATGTATCAAGTGCAACAGGCGAAGAAAAATTTACTATTCTCAAAGACCTCCTATCTGTAAGTTTTGTCAAGTAAAAGATAAGCCTTGCATTAGATGTAAAAAAACTCAATATACTAATGGTAAGATTACTAAGTATGGTTCAGTCTGTAATTCATGTGCTAAATATTACACACAGCATAGAAAGTGCTCTATTTGTAAGCAAAATGATGCACCGACATCTAACCGTACTCTAATTGATGGTTCACAAAAACTATTATGTCAAAAGTGCTATGATAAAACTTTACCAACATGCAATGGTTGTGGCTATAGAAGAATACCCTTTTCATATCAATTAGATAAGAGACCACTCTGTAAAATATGTTCTATCGAGATTACTAGAATTTGTAATATGTGTGGAGAGAAGTTTTCTGCTGGATTTGGACATATATGCTCAGGTTGTCACTACAAGAATGCTCTTATTAAAAAAGCCACATTCATAGCAAAAGCAATGTCACAACACACATATCAACATTTTATTGATTTTTCAAATTGGTTGAAATTGCGACGAGGGGTATTATTTACATCAACACATATACAAAACTATCAAAAGTATTTTTTTCAAATTGATAAGTTAAGTGTTCAATTAGATAGATTACCTAATTATGAAGAGTTACTCGCAACTTTCCCTCATGCTACACAAGGCAAAAACCTATTAGTCCATCTTTATTTTGAGAGTGCTGGTGTACTTAAAATTGATGGGGCTGTTAAAGATAAATATGCAAATTTAAACCTTATTCAGAAATACCTCAATGCTTTTGAAAAAGATGATTATAGGTCCAACCTTTTACAAAGTTATTATGAAAAACTTTTACAAAAATTCAAATCGAAAAAGATTACATTTAGATCTATACGATTAGCTTTAACTCCAGCGGTAAAATTTCTTCAATATTGTGATTACTTTAAAAATGAAACTCCAAATATGTATATCTTGGAAGGCTATTTATGGATATATCCAGGTCAAAGAAGTTCATTAACAGAGTTTACTAACTTTTTATCTAAACAATTTTCATACGAACTAAAAATAAGCATCATCCCACGAGCAAAACTAGAAAAAGCACATGAGAGCAAAGAACTACTTCAGCAGCGACTGATAAAGATACTGAATAACCCTCAATATCAACAAGAACATCAGCAATATTTTTTTAAAATACTGATAGGATATTTGCATAATATTCATGTTCCGGATAATGTGTATATTGATTTGAGAAATGTCAAAAAAGATGCTCATGGTGATAGTTATATTAGGCTTTGTAGGGAAGTTTTTTATTTTCCAAGTTTATATCTTAAGGAAAAGGATACCAATCTAAAATACTAAATTTGCCTCATTCAACTCATTGAGATATCTGTCCATTGCATAACATATGTTATCACTATTTGTCGTGTTAGCCACTTTAATAAACTCATCCTCATCATAGACATACACTATATTGTAAATACCTATTTTTGTTGAAGCAAAAAAACTTTCCTTGTAGGATACATAGTCAATAATACCATTACTGCGAACAACCTCAAAATCTTTAGAAGGATTCATATGCATGCATTCAAAAACACTCTCGTAATAAAATGGCTTCATCTCCCTTATCGTTTTAAGCATTCCTGCTTGAATATTTCTTCTATCAAGATACAGTTTTTGTAATATCTCATCCTCATCACTCTGTTTTACTTTAGTAGGGGTAGGATTACTTACTTTTTCCTCTAGCTCATCATCCTCATCTATATACGACTCTTCTTGTCCTCTTAATCGATGACGAGGTAATAAGAAAGTTTTACATTTTGTGTCATTTATAATAAGTATTTCCAAAGCACTTTTTTTGGAATTTTGATATTTAGATAGGTCAATATTGAGAACTAAATTATCCGTAAAGCTTTCTTGTTTTATTATTTGTGAGAACTTGGTGTGCTCTGGAGTACTTAGATAAATTTTAATTCTTCCAATAGATGTAGTTGCTACATAGTCACTTCCTTGTACTTTTTTTATATGAAAAAGTTCTATTCTATTTGATTGAGTGGAGTATGGTGGTACCTGTAAAGTGGATATACTATTTAACTTTACTTTAATATACTTAGAAGCTTCAAGAATTTGTTTTGCCATATCTCGAACAGAGACCCAGTAAGAATAATTACAATCATTGATAGCTTTATCAAAATGACTAAAATGATGTTCATTTACTTCACCCTTTCTGGCAAGAAGTTTCATTTTACATGATGGACATAAACACATGCAAGACAATCCACTTGGCACATCACTTACATCGACAAGTTTTTTTAATGGAGTTGAATATGCAAATGGAATAAGTGACATGTTAAAGCCCCATATACTTAATCATGTATTTCTATTTTATTTTTACAAATATTAATTTTCCAACCATATTTTCCCTCTACTGCATCAAAATTATGCACAATAAAGTTTTTATGCATTCCCTCTTGATAATTTCTACCAATTTCTAATGCTACAGATGTTTGAACTGAAAGGAACATATGAATATATTTACAGTTTATTTTAACAGATAGCTTATCTATAATAGATTTTATTTCATGTGATATTTTTTGCAGATTATCCTGATTCTTTATTAAATTTCTTGTAGGTTCTACACTTGATGAAATCATTAATGTATGATTTTTAATGGATGGAGGGAGTTGACTATCTAATATTTGACTTGTGAAGCTTATTGCCAAACCTATATCACCATTTCTATTCGCTTCTATGCTTTCTATATCTTCATAATTAATTGATATATCTTCATTCACATCATCTAACAGTTCCCACTTTTGATTTTGATGTAATTGGTCGAAATACACTATTTTTGCAGATATATTTCTAAATCTACTGCCATAAGCAACCAAAAAAGGCACTCTAGCTCTACCTCCCAATAGAACCTTTTTACAATCATGATTCAATATAAAACGATCATATATATTCACTTCTTGTTCAGCATTAAACATCTTTATTGACTGGTTAACATAGTTCTCTGTTTCTACTAATCCTAAGACTACCATTTCACGAGCATCTTTTTTTTCTATATCTGTTAATATATCATCTGGGAATTCAGCAGATTCTTCCAACATAGATGTAATTAAAACTTTTGAAGTTTTTCTTGCCTTTTGTTTAGCCATTATTAAGCCTACTGCTATGAGTATTGCCCCTAATATAGTTGTTATAATTGTTGTTCCTATTGAGATATATGATACTTCTCCATATGATATATCCATTAGTTTAAAATCTACATCTTCTGGCAAAGGCACATATAGCAATAAATTAATTCCTCCCACTAACAATGGAGTACCCAATAAGAGCCTAACCCCATACTTAATCATTGGATAAGTACTTTTACAAAATCTAATATAAGTATCAAAGATATACCTAAGTAGTGCTAAACATTTCTCAAACATGTATTTCTCCTATTAATTCTATTTTATTTCTAAACATCTTTTTTATTCCCATCCAACATCTTATATGTCTTTGTCCTACGATAAAAAAAAATAATTTATTCCCCTCATATTCAGATTGATTAAGAGTATCATTCCAATCTTTTTTATCTTGAGAAGAATAGCTAGGAATTGGTTCAGCGTGTGTATGCCATAACCCTACATATGTTGAAATGTGACTTGATTTTTCCCAAATTATTTTAACAACTTTATTATGCTCATTTGAGCGGTAAAAAAGATATCTACCCTGCTTATCATTATTTTGTGGTGGAGTAAATTTGTTAATAATCAGGTATCCGCCAGAATTCAAAAAACTGCCTATAAGAACACCACCAGATTCTAGTTGACCTGTGGAGAGCTGCTGATATGCTTTTAATTGTTCAATAAGCTCACCTGATATCTTAAGTAGTCCAATGCCTTTTATTTCTATTTCCCATGAGTTATCCATTATTACATACCTTGCATTTTACTGAACATTGGATAGAAGACATCTCAACGGTATTAATATCTTCATATCTTTGTGTTGTTTCTAACATACCATTTCCCTCATCTTTCCAGCTAATTGCAGTGGAGTCCAGCTCTGTCTGTAAGGCACGAACACATTGTTTAGATGCCAATAAAGCAGTTTGGGAAGAATCTAAATATGAGAAAGGTGTAAATACACCTCCACACCCAGTTAAGTTTTTTGAAATCTTTGGAGATGGTTTTACTAAAGCTAATTTAGATATTCCTAACTCTCCAGTATCGTCTGATGTGTAAAGACACTGTAAGCAACATTCCTGAAGGTTCAGTTGCACTATATGACCACCATAACTTGCTGGTTCATTCCAACAAAAAATTACTTTATTAATTCCTAATTTTTTTAGTTCTTCATTTATTGTAAAACTTGGCATAGGAGAACCTATAGCGACTATTATCATGTCTGATTCATTTACAAAATCTTCATCTAATACTTGCTCAAACTTTTTTGATCTGATATCAACATTGATATGCGGTAAATCTTTTTCTAATGAATTTTTTAATACTAATGTTTTACTATATTGCTTTACTTTTCCAGTTTTTTTATTAGGTAGATAATTAATCATATTTCCACCAAGTCTATGTCTGTAAATATTGTCAGGATGTAATTTATCATTATCAACCAATGTTAAATTACCAATACCTGCTTTAGCCAACATATATGCAATTTCTCCACCTACTGAACCACAGCCTACTATGGTCACATGTTTATTTTGTAAACTATTTTCAGCACCGCCCCTCTCAAGTAAGTACTCTTGATTATGCCTGTTTATAAAATATAAATCAATAAACCAATCATCGGAGGGTTCCGTTAAAGGATGCTTTAATTTATTTTTTGAACTAAACTCTAATAATAATTGTGTTCTTTCATTCTCTGTTCTTGGTAAGCTTAATAGAACAAAAAATTGTCTTTTTTCTTTTTCTTTTGTTAAAAATATATCTAAAATATTTCGATTCTCTGAAGTGATATTTTTGATAATATTATACAAATAACTCAATGATATTTTTTCTGCATTTGATGGTGGTAGAATTTGTTTAAACAATGGTATATGAATAGCTTTTATAGTTGTTGCATTAATATTTTTCACATTACTATAGTTTTTTGGGGCTAGATTATCCATATCTAAAATAAGGGCAGGATAATCATATCTTTGTGCCCTATTAAATATATCTTTATTCTTTAAAACCTGTGTCACTTTCAAATATACATACTCTAATGTTTCAGTGGCTTTGTAAAATGAATTTACACTATCTACTAAACTAGCGTTAAAATACCCTTCATATTCATCCATTAATTGATACTGATATGCTCTTAAGCTAAAATTATCCAAAGAAGTTTTAATATCTTCTAGATAGTGTTCTAGAACTTTTACTGCTTCATAATGATTAATAAGTACACTGTCACTTTCTTCTATACAAACTGTACAAACAGAATTAACATGTGCCACTTTTCCAACTTCAGACATATCTAATAGCTTTACTATTGGGAAACTTTTAGGAAAGTCATTGGGAAAATCCAATGAAATATTCCAGACTCTTTTTCTACCTTTAAGTGCAAAATTATATCTCTTATTTTCTTCTGACTTTTTATATGATAATACTATTGATAATGATACTTTAGAAACTAAAGTATCAATCTCATCCTCTGTCACGCATTCTGACCTGTAGTTACATATGGAGCTTTTTCTGAAGCTCTTATATCATCTGCAAGTGGAAAATCAGTTCCAAAAATCTTTTGTAGTAGTTTACTAGCTTCAAAATCTGACTCTTCTGCATCTACAGCTTCAAGAAGTTCTAATAAGTCGCATATTTTATTATAAAAATTATCTTGCTGGGTTAAAGACATTTTATAATAAACATTTTTATAGGGTTGAACAGGTAATGCTACAGATATACTCTCTTTCCACACTTCTGAATCAGAATCGTATTTTGATGAAAATTCCTGCTTAATATATGTTACAACTCTTATTAGTGCTGTTAAGTCATAATTATTATCATATGCGGCATAACTGCTAAAAGCCTTCCTTGCTTGAATTGTTAATCCAATAGATGGCGGTGCATTATTTCCACTCGCTGAAAAATGTTTTTCTTTCCATTTTTTAAGATATCTTACACTACGTCTAAACTGTGCAGATTCATCATCAACAGTAGATACATCAGACACCCAAGTTGTAAGCTCTTCAGGTTCAGACTTATACCATATTTTTTCACTCGAAAACTCCTTTCCCCAAGCAATATGGATATCATCATTATTTTCAGAGTATACAGCTAAATCTACATGATAATCTTCCGTTTTATACTCAACGGTTAAACATGGACGATTATAAACAACTGTTCTATTTCCTTTATTTAGCGCATCTCTCACAAGCTTTTTTAACTCTGCGGAGTTATACTCATCATTAGTTATATTAAATACAGCTCCTATATCAATATCATAATCTTCGTTTTGAGGCTTAATCCCCGTATTCATAGAATAAGAACCTTGATTAATTTCCCTGAAAGTTAATTTTTTAGTTGTACCTGGGATGTTTTTGTCTTTAAGACCCTCTCTGAGATCTTTAAAAAGTAAATCTCTTTTCTCTCTAAGATCTTTATTTTCATCAAATTTCTTGAGCTTTATTTCTTCATGAAATTTTCCGAACTCTTTTTGTAACTTTGCCATTATAATCCTCCATCTAGATTAAAATTTCCAATTATAGTAAACAGAGTTCTGCTTCTATAAATGTGTTTATTTGTCTAATATTTTAAACCTATCATGTATTGTATAGTATGTAACGATAAAAATATTTATCATTTGTAACTATTTTGATAAATTGTCATCCTTTCTTCAATCGCTTCTTTTAATTCATCGTGAGACTCAACAAGCATATGTGGCATATATTTTAAAATTGTAGGGATAATATCATTATAGTTAGGGTTAGTAGTATTCACTTCAAATCTTCTATACTTTACTTTATTAATTTCTGTAACATACTCTGTTTTTCTCCATGCCATAAAGTATGAAGCTATCTCTATGTGATTTACAAGATGATTAGCTACTAAAATGTCAACAGTATTTATGGGCTCTTCAAAATCAACATAAGCGTTCATCGCTAACTTTAGCCTCAAATTAACATTTTCAAAATCATATTTATACACTTCATCGAGTATGCGAGGAGATTGTATAAGAGATAAACGAAATGATTTTATTTTCTTGTTTTCTTCATAACATATCAGATACCAATAATATTCTATGTACACAATTTTATATGGGAATACTCTTCTCGTTTTCAAAGCACCTTTTGAAGGGTAATCTAGTTCAACTATATTTTTGGAACTTATCGCTCTTTTAAATATGGCAAAAACCTGTTCCATATCTTCAGTTACATCTTCTGCTATATGTTGCTTAAAAATATAGCTCTTAGTTCTCTTTAAATAGCTCTCAACCATATTTTCATGTGTTTTTGATAAAGAGCTACCTAATCTATCTTTATTACGATATATACCGTTTAAAACAATTACCTCTTCTGGTTCTAAAAGTTCTCTTGTTAAAAATCCTCTATCCGTAGCAACCCATTTTTTTGTACTACCATCATATTTGAAACAATTCTTATAAAATCTTTGCTCTAGTGTTCTTAGATGATTTCTAACTCCACTTGCACTAAAGCCATATTTTTTCTCAACTTCAACAGTAGATATGGCTATTCCATTAGATAAATCTCTTAAAATCTTTGGAAGTATCTCTTCAATCTTCTTTGCCATATATTGACCTTTTCAAGTTGCTTTTATTGATTGTACAATAATAGTGATAAATATTTTTATCATTATAATATGTACTATTTTAAAGTAATAGTCCAATCAAAGTAAAAATTACACATCATTTTTTTTTAATTAATTCAAAAATTTCATAGTATAATCACTATTATAATACTAATAATACATATAAAAATCATTATGATTTATATTTATATGCTAAATATAATAACTATAATAATGATTTACATTATTTAAAAGAGATAAATAACTATTTTATGATATAATTAGTATAGTTATTTTATAGGAAGAGCAATGAACATGAAGTCATTATTTATTTCAATACACGGCAGTATTGTCTCAAAAGAAGGTAAGAAAATTACCCAAAAAGAGATGGCAGCAAGAATTCATTGTTCGGCAGGAACTTATCAAAAATATATGCAAGGGACACTAAACCCTAAAGCTGTAAATAACATTATGTGCTTACTATCGATGATGGATGATGCTGATATTGTAAAAATTGTTAAAAAATGGAAAGAAAATTGCTAGTTAAGGATAAATTATGAGTAAGATACCAGATATGAAAAAAGATGAAAACAAGATAGGTGACTTCTATTGGGCATATGCAGATATTCTTCGAGGAATCGGTATTAATGAATCTGTTTATGATCAGAGAATTCTTGCATTTATGGCATTAAAGTTACTCGTTGATAACAAGAAGACTCAATTTACCTTTGACTGGAGAGACAAATTTGGGCTTACTGATGCCAAGTATCAAGAGTATGAAGCTGATAACATAATAAACACTTTCTTGAATATCATTGCGGATATTAAAAATCTTGGTTCTAATCTTTCTTATTTTAATCAGCCAAGTTATATGACTCCTGCACAAGACAGTGTGGAAAACTCAGTAGAAGAAAGCTGTCTGATATATTTGGATCACAAAAAAACCTTTACATTATCTCAATATATTGAAGAGCTTGAAGAGCCTCGTTATTTAGAAATGGTATTAGACATATATGTTGAAAAAGCTAATTTTATTGATTACCCATCGGAAAAATATAAAGATTTATATGAAACAACAATCGCTAGAATGAAAAAACTATCCGGAACTTTAACAGGTCAGCATTTTACTCAAAAATCTATTATTCATTTAGCTTGTGCATCTGCTTTAGAATCAATCCGCAAAGATGAAAAAATAGCTATCTATGATCCTACTTGTGGTGTTGGATCTATGGTTATTGAATCAGCTATTTACTTTGATAATAACCTAAATAAAACTCCAACAGGAAAAAGAAAAAAAACCGCGAAAAGAATTGCTGTGTATGGACAAGAATATAATGGTCAAAGTTGGTTGCTATCAAAAATCTTTTTAGAAATTACTTCTCTTGATGGAAAAAGTCAAGGTATTGAAAACCAAATCGCTTATGGTAACACTTTAACAAATCCTATATTTGCTAAACAAATTAATAGTGACAAGTCATTTAACTTTATTATTGCTAATCCACCGTTTGGTGTTGACTGGAAACATGACCATAAAATCATCGTAGAAGACATGAATAGTGTTAATAGTAATTTTGAAGTAATTAAAGATGATAAAACAGGTAAAGTTGTTTTACCAAAAAAATCAGATGGACAATTTTTATTTATGCAGCATATTATCAATTTGATGAAGCTGGAAAAAGAAAATCGCAATAAAGATGCAATTGCTTGTATTATTAGTTCAAGCACATTAATATCTACGGGAGCTGATTCATCAAGTGAATCTAAAATACGATCTCACATATTTGATATGGGAATAGTTAAAGCTGTATTGGAACAACCAAAGGCAATGTTTACAAATACAGACATTAGTTCTCATTTATGGTTTTTAAATACTAATTTTAACAAGACGATTAAAATTGTAAAAGCAGATACAAAAGAAGATAAGTTGTTTTCTCCACATCCATATTCTAAGGATAAAATGAAGCATTATTATTCTGAGGATGACATCGAGAGAATATTAGATTATTTAAGTGCTAAAAAAGATTATGAGTATATTAGTAAGACAATTAGAAACAAATGTGATGGAATTGAGATTTCTAAGGAAATTGGTTTTAAAAATGAAGATGTAGATATAGATATAGCCCAATTGCAAAATGAAATAAAAGATCTTGTGGGTGAGCTATACGAAAATGTTCAGGAGATATTTCATGTTTAATCCTACACTTATTGAAAAATATGAGGAATATAAAAAAGCTACTGGAAGATATACTGAATTAGATTTGAATGATGTTGTTTTTAAAACAAAAAGAATTTATTCAGATAATCCAGATGAGATGGTTTGTATAAAAAGGATGGGGTTTACACCAAAAAGAGATCCAGAAGGTGACATAGATTGGTTTAAAGTTTCTGATATGAATGCTATTGATGGTTTATATATTGACAATCCAAATACAAAAGAAAAAACAACTATGGAATTAGTTAGATATGCTGTTGATAAAAAGAATACAGGTAAATCTGAAAAACTAATCCCAATCAAAAAAGGTGATATTCTTATATCTTTTAAACTAACTGTTGGTGTGGTAAAAATTTATAATTCTGATAAACATGCTTATTGTAATGAAGCAATTGATATTCTCACTGTAAATAAAGATATTAACAATAGATATGTTGCATATAATTGTATTATTGAATATCCAAAATATGGAACTCAAACCAACAATGGAATGACTCTAAATGATGAATCCAAAAAAGAAATAAAAATAATGATTCCTGAGCCAGTAGATGGTTATAGTTCACTTGAGATTCAAGAAGCAATAGTAGAATTTATAGACTATCAAAAAGCTCAGACAGAAAATCTTACACACAAAATGACTTTATTAAAACATGATATTAGTAAAACAGCGAGAGTTATTTTAAGCAAGGTTTTTGAGATGAAAGATCCCTTTATCTCAGAACAGTTTGATAATTGGGCTAAGTTGAAATCATATAATGTTACCAGTAGCGATTTTAATTTTATTTCTGTATCACTATCTGATACAAATTATTTCAAATTTGTAAAAGGCAAAAATCATTATATAAAATCATACAACACATCTCACCCAGGTGATATACCACTTGCAACTGGATCCGTAAAGAATAAATCAATTGCATACTATGTTGAGGCTATCAATGAAGACGATGTGGTAAGAATTAATTGTGTTAGTTTTAATAAGGATGGTGATACAAAAGTATTTTATAGAGATTTCCCATTTGCTATGGATAGACATCATGTAGCTATTCTTCCAGAAAATAATATCAATGCATTATATTTATATTTTTCTATGCTAAATATTTTAAATCATGTTCAATATGAATGGGGAGAAAATACTGCCAGTGTTGAGAATATGAGCACACATACAATAAATACCCCAGATATAACAACTAATTACTCTTCGAATGAGTTACAAGAGATATTATCTGAGTTCATAGGAACATTTAATGTCTGGAAAAAGAAGATGTTAAATTTAGCCAATTCGGTACAAGATAAAAGTAACATGCTCGATAAAGTATTTTTAAATGAAGTTTTTAAAGGACAGTCTAATGGTGAATGAAGTTACCAAGACAGCAGTTTTAAAACAAATAGATGAATTTGTTAATCATCAAAATAGTAGTAAAGAGCCAAAAAGATATGAGTTAAAACTTTATGTTCCGACTGACATTGCACAAGAAAGAGCTGCTTTTTTTGGATATATTCACGACTTAAAAAAATTTAACTGTGATAGAGTTATTGATTTAACATTTGGTAGTGCTAATTTAACATCTCACTTATTATTAGATAATGATATAAACTTTAAAGAACTT
>JALUWT010000076.1 GCA_027019325.1 Sulfurimonas sp. | reverse complement strand
GGTCCTGGTGTAAAAAGTAACATAAAAATCCTCGCAATCGCCATCATGACGACGGCGTAATTGGTAGGATTATAGCTAAAAGTAGGTTAGGATTTGGTTATTTATAATAGTGACAACATGAGACAACGGCTATAGCGTCATCATAGGCTTAATAAACCAATCTATGCTAGTAGTTAATTCTACGTTACCAAAGCTCACTAAATTCAAATTTTAAAAGTTCTAGTTTTCTTTCTATTAAAAACTTATGTATCAAAAAGGCTCATTCTAAGTTCAAGATCTTTTAGAGGTATCTCCAGTGTAGCAAGTGCCATAATTACTCTTGGTACATAATTCGTAAAATAAATTTCTAAGATTTCATTATTAAAAGTAAAATCTATATTGTCATACATTAAATCTTCTATATAATCCTGTAGAGCATCTTTTTGTTCTTCATCACCATGTATGATTAATTGTTCATAAATAAACTCATGTAATTCATTATACTGTACTAGATCATCAAGTTGTAATATCCTATCTGGAGAAAAAGTAAAATTCAGTGTTGAAATACTAGTATTTGGATGTGCACCACCCAAATAAGAATCATAAATTATAGATAAACTCATGAACTTCTCATTTAGTTGGTCTATATTGAACCAAATATTTAGATAAAAATTCTCACAGTTTTCATTTACAAATTCATCGTCAATTTCAATCATCCAACTTCTAATATCACTAATTTTTTCTAAAACCTTTTGCTGAATGAATGTATTTATAAAAGTTGCATCAAAATATTTATTTTCATAGAACAAAGGCAATTCACATGTGTAATCAAACTCATGTGGTAACTTTAGTCCATGCTCTATTGATATAGTTGTATAATTGTTTATATCTCGTTCTTCTTTAGGTAAACTAGAAAAATATTTTTCTCTTTGTTTATTTAAAGAAAATAAAATTTCTTCCATAGCATTATTTTCATCAATTTCAATCCATTGGTATTTTCCAAGATGCTTTGGGACTTCACATTTATCTAATAAAATTGGAATTATATAAATATCATCAATTAATTTTTCTTCAGCATACCTAAGAGCCTTATTAAACTCTTTTTGAACATACCCTCGTTTGTTTATTGATATAGAAGATAGTAGAAGAATAACAAAGGTTGAATTTTTAAGTGCATTATTAATTTCAAAATCCCAATTTTCTCCAACTTTAATTTTTTTCTTATCTAACCAAGGGGAATAATTATTCTGATGAAGATAATCATAAAGCTCTTCTGCCACAACATAGTCTTCCTTTGCATGGCTAATAAATACTTGTTTAAACATTATTTAGAATACTCCCTGCTGTCCAATTTCCTTGTAGCGTACATAATAGTATTCTACAAAATATTTTATTTTAAATTTTAATTATACATTTTTAGTCATTGCATTATTATCGACTCATCATAAGCCCATAAATACGCTTCAACAGCACTCTATATACTTCAATATGTGAGAAAATATCATCTGCCAAAGCTTCATGGTAGGTATGTGTTGCTAAGTTTCTGTCATCTATCATCTGTAAGAGCAGAGAAATTTCCTCTTCATTCAGATACCCTACAGAAAAAAACTCACGCATACATGCCTTAGGTGAACGACACTCCAAACCATCATGTTCCAATAAAAACTGCTTGATACTCTTCCACGCTATCTCTAAAGTAAATTCAAATCGCTGAATAGCAGAATCTCTAAAAAACGCATACTCTTCTTGTGCCTTATAATCATTTGTTTTGGTAATTGACTCTTCAAGTCTAGAGAGTGCATTGTCAAAATCTTTAAGTTTTTTGTCTAGTGCCATACCACTCCCTCTTTTTGAATAATACCCTTAAGATAAGAAGATTTAGAGAGGTCAACCAAGTCTATTTTATACGGTACAAGAGACTCTTCCAATGCAAAACGAGCTTGAGAGAGCCGTGAGCCGAGTGCATCTCCTTCAATAGCTATATCAATATCAGAATGCACACTTTCATCTCCTCTGGCACGTGAGCCAAAGAGATATATTTTCTCATGAGGAAACTGTGCTATTAAAAAATCTTTTACTTCTTGTATTGTTTTCATGATTAGATTATAACATAA
>JALUWT010000075.1 GCA_027019325.1 Sulfurimonas sp. | reverse complement strand
TTCAACAAAAAAAAGTTTGCCGTCATCTGAACGACCAGAAACTCTACCATTTGGTTTAAGCTCATCAAAATAGACTTTATGTACTGCACCCATTTGTGCATCCATAATCTCATCCAGTATTTCAGTATGACGTGCTTGAAGTCGAGTAAGTCTAGCACCGGAGAGTACATTATCTATCTGATCTTCAAATTCTGCTGCTTCAGTGTGTGGACGTGGTGAATATTTGAACGAAAACATCTGTTCAAAACGTACTTTTTCAAGCACTTCCATAGTATCTTCAAAGTCTGCATCATTCTCACCAGGAAAACCTACAATAACATCTGTCGAAATTGTCGCTTCTGGACACAAAGTACGTATCTTCTCACAACGGTTCAAGAAGTTCTCTTTTGTATATCCTCTTTTCATCTCTTTAAGCAGACGTGTTGAGCCACTTTGTAGAGGAACATGTATCTGTTTACATATTTTAGGATTTGAGGCAAACTCTTGTAAAAAAGCATCATCCATATGAAGAGGATGTGGAGAAGTGAAACGGATACGCTCCAAGCCATCAATTTTTGATATTTTTTGTAAAAGTTGTGTGAAATCACACTGCTCTTCTGCACTACCAAAACGTCTACCATAGTTGTTTACATTCTGCCCAAGAAGCATCACTTCTTTTGCACCTGTATTGACAGCTTTTGTTATCTCTTGCACTATAAGGTCTGAAGGAATAGAGATTTCGTCTCCACGTGTAGCTGGTACGATACAGAAAGTACAAGACTTGTCACACCCAATAGAGATGTTTACCATCGCTTTAAAAGGGTTGCTTCTATACTCACCAAATGCGTAGGTACTTTCATCAAAATCAGTACTGACTTCCACCGCATGTTTTTTATCAACCACATCAATGATTTTAGATACATTTCTGGCACCCAACACAAAATCTACAGCAGGTGCACGTTTAATGATTTCTTTTCCCAAGTGTGATGCGGTACATCCTGCAACACCTATCTTGGCACCCTCTTTTTTGTATTTGTTAAATACACCTATTTCAGAAAAGAGTTTCGCCACAGGTTTTTCTCTAACTGAACAGGTATTGATAATGATAAGGTCAGCTTCGGAAAGTTCTTCGGTAAGTTCGTAGGGTTCTTTTTGGTTAAGCTCTGCAATCATATGTTCGCTATCACGAACATTCATCGCACAACCTAAAGTTTCAATAAATAATTTTTTTGTACTCAATATATCTCTTTAAATATCGCTAAAATTACGCGATAATATGCACTTCATAGATGTATTCATTTTCATCTAAACCGTACTTGACTTCTCTCATATAGACAGAAAAACCTTTTTCTTCAAAATGCTCAATGAGTTCTTTTAACTCTTTATGCGAGTTGTCTTTATCAAAATAAAATATAGATTTATTCGCTAGCTCTTCTTCTATTTTTTTCAACTCAATCGTTTTTGGTTTCGCTTTAAGTGTTGTTCTAGCAAGTTTTAATTTCATCTACAGTACCTTTGATTCATTCTTTAAATTTTTCTTAATTGTCTAGATTATACTTTATTTTCAGTAAAGGTTTGGTTAGATATAATACCCAACTTCAAAAAGAACCCTCCCGAGATATTATTGACACTGTTATGTTACCTCTTGTAGCGCTCTATTGAAATATTATCAAAATAATGGGTACCTCTAATAATAGATGATACCCACATGATTAAAAAATAGGAAGAACTTATGGAAAAAATATTAGATATCGTTGAAGCTATTGCTCATGAAAAAAACATCTCAAAAGAACATGCACTTGAAGCATTTACAGAGGCGATTAAAAATACAGCTAAAAAACTCACTACCTTTACAAGTAATTTTGAAGTAGTAATTGATAATGATACACGAACCTATAGCATCAATAAAGTCATTACTGTCGTTGCAGATGGAGACTCTAAACTTATGACGGAAGTAGGTAGAGAGCCAAATATCGAGACTATTGAGTCAGATGCATTTATCTCTTTGTCTGAAGCAAAAGAGTTTGATGACTCTATTGAAGTGGGCGATGAACTAAAAGAAGAGTTTGTTCTTGAAGACCACGGACGTACAGCATCAGCGAATCTTTTTAGAGAGTTAGAATACCATGTA
>JALUWT010000074.1 GCA_027019325.1 Sulfurimonas sp. | reverse complement strand
GATTTTACCATCACCGATTTTACCAGTTCTTGCTGCTTCAACAATAGTAGAAGTTACCTGTTCTACCATATCTTCTGCAACAACCATCTCCATTTTGATCTTTGGTAAAAAATCAACTACATACTCAGCACCACGGTAAAGTTCGCTATGACCTTTTTGACGACCGTACCCTTTTACTTCACTTACTGTCATACCGTCAATTCCAATTTCTGCAAGTGCATCTTTCACATCTTCTAGTTTGAATGGTTTTATAACCGCTTCTACTTTTTTCATTATTATTACTCCAAAAAGTTATATTATTGTCTCAATTGTAACCATATTTCATTACAAAATCAAGAGACTAATCTCATAAAGAGATTAGTTGTTTATGTATCTTTCACCTTGAATTGACTCATCAAGGCCTATAGTTTCTTCTTCTTCAGTTACACGAGACCCGCCAGTCAATGCGGTAGCGATGTAATAAACGACGACAGTCCCTACAAGCGTGAAAAGACCAATTACAACAACAGATTCAACCTGAACTAAAAATTGTCCCATTCTATCTCCTGATTCTTTAAGTGGACCATCCCATAGAAGATCTGCATCTTTTACAGCTAACAGACCAGTTGCTAATGCACCAAAAAGACCTGCTAAGAAGTGAACACCAAAAGCATCTAAAGAATCATCGTAACCAAGTTTTTTCTTGAGTACTGTAACACCCCAGAATGCGAACAATGTTCCAACGATACCAACAATAAAAGCACCACCGACACTCACAAAACCTGCAGCAGGCGTAATAGCAACAAGACCGGCAACAGCACCTGTAGCAATTCCTAAAAGAGTTGGTTTTTTGTATACAAACCACTCAGCAAGCATCCATGTGATAGCTGCAGCAGCAGTTGCTATAGTAGTTGTAAGAAGTGCTAAACCAGCGATAGCATTTGCACCAAATGCAGAACCTGCATTAAATCCATACCAACCGAACCATAGTAATGCTGCACCAAGCGCAGTTAAAAGAACAGTAGCAGGTTTCATCGCAGATTTAGGATATCCAGTACGCTTACCAACTAAGATAGCAAGAACTAAACCAGCTAAACCACCATTCATATGAACAACAGTACCACCAGCGAAGTCTAAAGCACCCGCATCAAAAAGAAATGCACCGTCTCCACCCCATACCATGTGAGCAACAGGAGCATATACTACAAGTCCCCAGATAGCTACGAAAACCAACCAAGTTGAGAACTTGATACGTTCAATGACAGACCCGGCTGCGATTGCAACAGTAATTGCAGCAAAGGTACCTTGGAAAGCAACGAATACATATGTAGGATACGTTCCGCTCAAATCTGTCCATTTAATGCCACTTAAGAAAACATTACCGAATCCACCCATTACATTTTGAACTGCTGATGATTCCGCAGTACCAAAAGCGATAGAGTAACCAGCAACTATCCAAACAATAAAAGCAATAGTAAATGCTCCAAAAACCATTGCGTATGTATTAAGTACATTTTTACTTCTTGTCATACCTGCGTAAAAGAGCGCAAGCCCTGCCGGTGTCATAAGTAATACTAAGGCGGTAGACATCATCATCCACGCAGTATCCCCTGTATCTAATGTTGGTGCATCCTCTGCAAACACCATTGTTGGTAAAGCAAACAAGAGTGCTAATAACCATTTCTTCATGTGAATCCTTTTGTTAATCTTTTCAAAACGGAGTATGACACAAATCTTGACATTAATTATTATTATGTTGCTTAATTTTTAATCAGCTATTTTTCAATCTCTTTTCAATTCTATACAGAATAAAATTATTGTTCAAAAGTTAAGCAGCTTTAAACATTTTCTTAAGTCTTTATTAGATATTATGTACAGATTTTATTTTTAATTACTAGGGTGTTTGAATGAGCGATTTGCTAAATAACGACGATATACAGACTATTAACATTGAAGAGACGCTTCAAAACAGTTATCTTGATTACTCTATGAGTGTAATTGTAGGACGTGCTTTACCTGATGTTAGAGATGGTTTAAAACCGGTACATAGAAGAATCCTCTATGCAATGGACAAACTCAATCTTTCTCACGGAGCAAAGTACAAAAAATCAGCGCGTATAGTTGGTGATGTAATTGGTCAGTACCACCCGCATGGTGATACTGCTGTCTATGATGCACTTGTTCGTATGGCACAAGACTTCTCGATGAGAATGCAACTTGTTGATGGCCAAGGAAACTTCGGTTCAGTCGATGGAGATTCTGCTGCAGCTATGCGTTATACAGAAGCACGCATGACAAAGTATGCAGGGGAACTTCTCAAAGATTTAGACAAGAACACTGTAAACATGATAGACAACTATGATGCTACTACAAAAGAGCCGGATGTTATGCCTACACGTGTACCAAATCTTTTGATTAACGGTTCAAGCGGTATTGCAGTCGGTATGGCAACAAATATTCCACCGCACAATCCAACAGAAGTTTTAAACGGACTCAAAGCACTCCTTGCAGATCCAGACATCTCTTTAGTTGATTTGATGGAACACATCAAAGCACCGGATTTTCCAACAGGTGGCATCATCTTTGGTAAAAAAGGAATTATGGATGCGTATGAAACAGGACGCGGCCGCATTAAAGTACGTGCAAAAACACACATTGAACAAAAAGCGAAAAAAGAGGTCATCGTCATTGATGAGCTTCCATACCAAGTAAATAAAGCCCGTTTAATCGAAAATACTGCAAATCTTGTAAAAGATAAAATGATTGAGGGTGTATCTGAAATTCGTGATGAATCTGACCGTGATGGAATGCGTGTTGTTATCGAACTCAAACGCGATGCAATGAGTGAAATTGTTCTCAACAATCTTTTCAAACAAACTGCGATGCAAGTTACTTTTGGTATCATCATGCTATCTATATTAAATCAAGAACCAAGAATTTTTGGAATCATAGATATCTTAAAATATTTTATCAATCACCGTAAAACTATCATCATACGCCGTACTATTTTTGATCTTGAAAAAGCAAAAGCACGTGCACACATTTTAGAAGGTCTCAAAAAAGCCATCGATATCATTGATGAAGTTATCCGTGTTATCCGTGCTTCAGACAATGAAGAAGCGGCACGTGACAATCTTGTCAGTGAATTTGATTTCAGCCCTATTCAAGCAGCAAGTATCGTTGCTATGCGTCTTGGTCGTCTTACAGGACTTGAAATAGAAAAAATCGAGAATGAGCTTGCAGAGCTTATGAAGCTCATTGACTACCTCGAATCAATTCTAAAAAGTGAAGCGGTCCTTCACAGCATTATTTCTACAGAATTTGATGAAATTTTAGAGACATATACAACGCCAAGACGAACAGACGTTGAAGATGATTATGATGATATTGACATTGAAGACCTCATTCCAAATGAGCCGATGGTTGTTACTATCACACACAGAGGCTACATCAAGCGTGTTCCTCTTGTAAACTATGAAAAACAAAAACGAGGCGGTAAAGGAAAAACTGCCGTAACAACATATGAAGATGATTTCATTGAGAACTTCTTTACATGTAATACGCATGACACACTTCTTTTTGTAACAGACAGAGGACAACTCCACTGGCTCAAAGTTTACAGAATCCCAGAAGGAAGCAGAACAGCAAAAGGAAAAGCGGTTGTCAATCTCATCAACCTTATGGCAGATGAGAAGATTCAATCTATCATCCCTACAACGGACTTTAGTGAAGATAAATCATTAGTCTTCTTTACAAAAAAAGGTGTTGTCAAACGTACAAACCTGAGTGAATTTAGCAACATTAGAAGTAATGGAGTCCGTGCGATTGTTCTCGATGACAGCGATGAACTCATCACTGCAAAAATTGCAAATCAAGATATCAAATACCTTTTCATTGTGACACAGCTTGCACAGTGTATCAAATTTGAAATAGAAAAAACACGTGATCAGGGTCGTTCAACTCGTGGTGTTCGTGGTATCAAATTTAAACATGAAGGCGATGAAGTCGTTGATGCTAACATTATTGCCAATGATGAACAAGAGATTTTAATCGTTGCAGAAAAAGGAATCGGTAAACGTACAGATGCCGGTGAATATCGCCTTACAAATCGTGGTGGATCTGGTGTTATCGCTATGAAAATGACACCAAAAACAGGCAAACACATCGTAGGATGTTTGATGGTTGATGAAACTATGGACATGATGGCACTGACAAAAGCGGGTAAAATGATACGTGTAGATATGCAGACTATCTCAAAATCGAGCCGTAACACTTCTGGTGTTTACATCGTAAAAGGGGATGAAGTTGTCAGTATCTCACGCTGTCCTAAAGAAGAAAAAGATGAAGATGAGACTCCTGGCGACTCTTCATCATTAGAATTGGAATAGTACTTGCTAGATATGCACAATAAAACAGGAGTTTCATACTCCAACAAGGATACTTAATGAAATACTCTTTAGTATTGGTAGCACTACTCAGTGTTGCATCATTTGCAGCGGATAAGAAAGAAGAGATAAAAACAACGCAGGTTGCTCCAGCACCTTCAAATATTACAGTAGTATGTCCAACAGGAAGTTGTACAAAACCTGCAGAAGTTCAAAAAGTTGAAGTTATCAATCCTATTGAGATCGCGAAGAAACCCACTCCAAAAGAACAAGACGATGTTCTTTCAGTGAAGCAAAATCTCATCATCAGTGTTGTTGGACAAGGTGTTGCACCGGTAAACACATCATCACCGGCACAGGCATATGCACTTGCAAAACGTGCAGCAGTTGCTGATGCGTACAGACTCATTGCTGAGAAAGTAAAAGGTGTTCGTATTGATGGGCAAGACTTAATCAAAAACATGATGGTAAAACGTTCAACAGTAAGAACATCGGTGCAGGCAATGGTTAGAAATGCAAGCATCGTTGAGACAACTTTTAAAGAGGGATTATGCGAAGTAGAGATGGAAATCACTCTTTCACGTTCTCAATTTCCTCAGTAATAACCTTCTTTTTACTCTGTTCATCTGCTCTTTTTGCAGATGAATATCTTATCTCCTACAGATACTCCATCAAAAACGCGACACTCTATAATGAAACGCTTTATGTTTCAAAAGCTATGAAAAAATGTCATGGAAAAACTTATGATTCTCTCATTTTAGATCCGCAAAAATCTAATGATTTAAAAAAAATTCTTCTATCAAATAAAGAACAATTTACAAATTTTTTATATAAAATAGGTCTCAATATAAAACATGAAGAAGAGACTCTTAACAGCGTAAACCACTCGTATACCGTACTTACACTCAAAACAACATGCTTCAAAGTCGATTTTAATGATAATTCTGTTAGAATTGCACCTTTAAAATAAGGACTGTTTTTTTGAAAATTGCCATAGTCGAAGATGATATCAATATGCGTAAATCTCTTGAGATAGCTATGAGCGATTATAAAGAGTTTGAAGTAAAGACATTCAAAAATGCAAAAGATGCACTCAAAGCTCTCGATGGGAGTTTTGATCTTATCATCACTGATATCAATATGCCAGGTATGGACGGCATCGAATTTGTCAAAGAGTTAAATGGTCGATTTGAGGTCATCATCATGACTGGAAATGCAACACTCTCACGCGCGATTGAGTCCATTCAACTCGGAGTCAAAGACTTTTTACTCAAGCCTTTTGACATTGATACTCTTATTGGAGCCATTAAACGTGAAGAGACTATTCAAAAAGTCAAAAAAAGTGCTAAAAAATCGACAAAAAAAAGTGCTGATGGCTTTTTAGGCTCTTCTGAAGCGTTACAAAAATCACTTAAAATTGCTCAAAAAGCGAGTAAGACAGACGCAAGTATCTTACTACTTGGAGAGAGTGGTGTCGGAAAAGAGGTTTTTGCTTCCTATATTCACAAAAATTCTCCACGCATTAAAAAACCTTTTATCGCTATCAATATGGCAGCACTGCCTGACAATCTCATAGAGAGTGAGCTTTTTGGTTTTGAAAAAGGTGCTTTCACAGATGCAAGCGAAGCAAAAGCAGGTCAATTTGAACTTGCAAACGGCGGCACACTTTTTTTAGATGAGATAGCTGAGATGCCTTATGGTGTTCAAGCAAAACTCTTGCGTGCACTCCAAGAAAAAGAGGTACGTCGTCTTGGTTCATCAAAAACCATTAAGATAGACATTCGTGTTATCTCTGCAACAAATGCAGACCTGCATAAAAAGATAGATAATGGAGAGTTTAGAGAAGATCTCTACTACAGACTTAATACAATTCCGCTCAACATCCCGCCCCTGCGTGAGAGACGTGATGAGATTTTAGAAATAGCCAATAAAGTCTGCGAAGAAAATTGTAAAAAATATGAATTTGAAGCAAAAAGTTTCTCAAAAGAGGCACAAAGTGAATTGCAAGAGTACAATTGGCCCGGCAACATACGTGAGCTTATCTCAGTTGTAGAGCGTGCTGTAATACTCAGTGAAAACCAAGAGATACAAAAAGATGAACTCTTTTTAGACATAAGAAAATAGACAGAGGAGAAAATTTGAAAAAATATAATGTAGCAGTTGTAGGTGCAAATGGAGCAGTAGGAGAAGAGGTACTTCGTGTACTCGAAGAGATTGACTTTCCACTGGGTAAATTAGTACCTTTGGCAAGTGAAAGAAGTGCCGGTAAAAAGGTAAACTTTAATGGTCAGGAACTTACTATTTTAGAGCTCACTGATGCAGTCTTCGAAAAAGAAGATGTAGAGATTGCAATCTTTTCAGCCGGTGGCAGTGTCAGTGCAGAATTTGCACCTGCCGCTGTAAAAGCCGGTGCAGTTGTCATTGACAATACAAGTCATTTTAGAATGCAGGAAAATGTGCCTTTGGTAGTTCCTGAAGTCAATCCAGAAGATATTGCAAAATGGAGAGAGACAGGAATCATTGCCAACCCGAACTGTTCTACTATTCAGATGGTACAAACACTCAAGCCGCTTGATGATGCCTATGATTTAGTTCGTGTCGATGTTGCAACATATCAGGCAACGAGTGGTGCTGGAAAATCTGCCATGGAAGAGCTTGTCAAGCAGATGCAGGCATTTTTCGCATTTACACTTGATGAAGCGGAAATAAAAGCATTTAACCAACAAATCGCCCTCAATGTCATTCCTCAGATTGATGTTTTCACGGAAAATGGCTACACAAAAGAAGAGATGAAAATGGTCAATGAAACTACAAAGATTATGCACAAAGAGATTCCTTTGAGTGCAACCTGTGTTCGTGTTCCTGTACTTCGTGGTCACTCTGAATCTTTAACACTTACATTTGACTCAGAAGTGAGTGCAAATGAGGCAAGAGAGCTCTTAAGCAAAGCGCCAAATATTGTTGTAGTTGACGACCCAGAGAAAGCACTCTACCCTATGCCAAAAGATTGTATTGACCAAAATGAGACTTTTGTTGGAAGAATCAGAGAAGATGTCTATGCAAATAACATGCTGCATATGTTTATAGTTGCTGACAACCTCCGTGTTGGTGCTGCTACAAATGCCGTCAGAATCGCCCAAAAATGGGTTGAGATGGAAGGCTAAAGAATGCTTGAGAGAATCTTCGAAGGAGGACTGTGGGGCTCACGCTTTATAGTTATTTTAGCTGTTGTATTTGGTCTCATAGGAGCGATTACACTCTTTATTGTTGCCTCGTTTGATGTTTATGATACAGCCAAATATGTTATAGTTACCTATATAAATCATGCTCATCCTGAAGCTTTTCACGAAGATGTAGTCGGAGGCATTATCGGTGCGGTTGACTTGTACCTCATCGGTGTCGTCATGCTCCTTTTTTCTTTTGGTCTATATGAGCTGTTCATTTCAGATATAGATCCGGCAAAAGATGATGACAAAGAGAACAAAATCTTAGCGATTCACTCACTTGATCAGTTAAAAGATAAGATATCTAAAGTAATTGTCATGGTATTGGTTGTCAGCTTTTTTCAAAAAGTAGGACACACAGAGTACAAAGGTGCCTTGGATATGCTCTACTTCGCACTCTCCATTACTGCTGTGGCTGTCGGTTTGTTTTTCTTGGGTAAAGTAGGAAAACATTAAATTAAAGACTTCTTGCATAACCTAGATATATCTCAGAGGGAAGAAAAAAAGATGAAATTGTGCAAAATCTTTTTTGAAGCGTAGCCGTAGCTACGGTGAGAAAAAGTTTTGTGCAAGTTCGCTTTTTTTATCCCTCCCTTTGGGTAATTTATAGAGAGCTTTACTCTGCGTTAGATAACCTTCACCGTAGCTACGGCTACGCTGAAGAACATCTGCCTTGATTAAAACTCTCTATAAATTGCTGAGATATATCTAGGGTATACAAGAAGTCTATATTAAATAAGGGATTAGAATGGGAAAAATATTTGTAGATGCATGTTTTGGAAAAGAGACTCCGTACACTCCGGTATGGATGATGAGACAAGCTGGCCGTTACCTGCCTGAATATATGGCAGTACGTGCACAAGCCGGTGATTTTTTAAACCTCTGCCACAATCCTGAAATGGCATGTGAAGTCTCTCTCCAGCCTGTGGATATTGTTGGTGTTGATGCTGCAATTATGTTCAGTGACATCCTGGTTATTCCAGATGAGATGGGAATGGACTTGTCTTTTGTAAAAGGAGAAGGTCCTAAGTTCTCAGATCCTATCAAAGATGAAGCAGATCTTAACAGACTCATCGGTGGAGAAGAGGCTGCTAGTAAACTGACATATGTCTATGAAACTATTGAACTTATCAAGCAAAAACTTGCTGAGGACAAAGCACTCATCGGCTTTACCGGAGCACCATGGACACTTGCAACGTACATGATCGAAGGACAAGGGACAAAAACATACAATGTATGTAAAAAGATGATGTACTCAAATCCTGAACTGCTTCACAAGATTTTGAGAAAAGTGACAGATGTTGTTAAGCTTTATATGGAAAAACAGATCCAAGCCGGCATAGATGTTGTGCAGATTTTTGATTCATGGGCAGCAGCAATTGAGCCGGGTAAATATGATGAATTCTCTTGGCAATACATGGTGGAAATCGCTGAATATCTTAAAGAGAAGTACCCACACGTTCCTGTAATCATGTTCCCTAAAGGGATTCCTGCCTTTTTAGATAAAGTGTATGGAAACTTCGATGTATTTGGTGTGGATTGGTCAACGCCTATGGTTTTTGCAAAAGAGCGCCTGGGAGACAAGTATGTCCTTCAGGGAAATATGGAGCCATGCCGTCTCTACTCTAAAGAGGCTACTACAAAATGTGTAGAAGCAATTCAAGAGACTATGCAGGGTAAACGCCATATCTTCAATCTTGGTCACGGAATTCTTCCGGATGTTCCTGTAGAAAATGCGAAGCATTTCATCAATGAGTGTCACAGAGTTAGTGGAAAAAAATAACATAATCTTCGGTCCCATAAACTCACGCCGCTTTGGTGTGAGTCTAGGCATCGACCTCTCGCCTTCATCTAAACAATGTAACTTTGACTGCTTATACTGTGAGTTAGCTCCTTCTGCTACTGTAAATGTGCAAAAAGAAGTTGTATCTGTCGAAACTATTATTAACGAACTTAAAAAACATCTCCATGACAAGATAGATGTCATCACTCTCACAGCAAATGGTGAACCGACACTCTACCCTTACCTTGATGAACTCATAGATGCAATCAACAAAATAAAAGGCTCGACACAAACACTCATACTGACAAACTCTGCCACTTTAGTGGATGAAAAAGTCTACAACTCTCTTTTAAAACTAGATCAGGTAAAACTCTCTTTGGATGCAGTAAGCCCTGCTGTTTTTAAAAAAATAGACAGACCTCACGCAACAATTCATATAAAAGATATTGTTCAAAAAGTGCAAGCATTTTCCAAAGAGTACAAAGGTAAACTTTTTATAGAGATTTTATTTGTGCATGGACTCAATGACACTAAAGAAGAAGTTGCAAAACTTAATGATGTTCTGCGCTCTATAAATGCCTCAAGAATTGACTTAGGCACCATAGACAGACCACCAGCCTACCCTGTTACAGGAATAAGCTACAAAGAGCTTCATGAGCTTTCTCATCTCTTTGAGAATTCTCTGCCCATACATATAGCTTCACGCCAGCATGCAGAAGCAAATCAGACTGCCTACAATGAAGAAGAGATAATAAACACACTCGACAAACGCCCTCTCACGCAAGAAGACATTGATCTATTATTTGATGAGACGAGCAAAGAGAGACTCAATAAACTGTGCTCTGAAAACAGAATAACGCTTAAAAAACTTGATAATTTAGAATTTTTCGTACCAACACAAAATAGCACAAGAAAAAGAAAAAAGATTTAAAGTTAGCTATGCAGACAAATCAAAAACTAATTAACGAAATGATAAGTAAAGGTGTTTTGCAGACACCCAAAATTATCAATGCTTTTGAAAAAATAAACAGAAAATATTTTGTACCGAAAGAGTTTGCTGATTTAACCTATATTGACAGACCTTTGCCTATCGGGGAAAATCAAACGATATCGCAGCCAAGTACTGTAGCATTTATGCTCGAATTACTACAAGCAGATCAAGGTGATACAATCCTTGACATAGGCTCTGGTTCAGCATGGACAACAGCCATTTTATGCTATATTGTTGGAGATACCGGTACTGTTTTAGGACTTGAAAGAGTCGATACACTGGTTAAAATCGGACAAAACAATCTTGCACAATTTCATTTTGACAATCATTGTAAAATTCAAAAAGCAGATGCTGACAGCCTTGGCATCAGTGGTAAAGAGTTTGATAAAATCTTAGTATCAGCAAGCGCAGCAGAGATACCAAGTGAACTTTTTGCACAACTTAAACTCAATGGTATTTTACTCATTCCCATAAAAAATTCCATCTTTAGGTTTAAAAAAATCAGCGAAACAGAGATAAAGAGTCAAGAATTTCCAGGTTTTGTTTTTGTACCACTCATTGTAAATAGAAAAAAATAAAATATATATTTAGGCATTATAGAGATACTAAAACTAAATATTTTTTTTGAAAGTTGTATTTAAGGGAGGTAAGAAAGGTATATCCCCGGATGCTTGTTGTTTTTTTAACTCTTCGTGATTGATTAAGCTCATGTGTAAACCCTTGTAAATAATTCACTTAATTAGTTTATCAAATGAATCTAATTTTTAAGGTTTACACAGTTCTTTTTACACTCTCCCGAGCTCTTAATTTGAAAACATGCGATTGTTAATCATCCAAAAATAAATTTATTTTTACCTTTTTCTTTCGCCTGATACATAGCCATATCAGCTTTGTTAATAATATCGTTAATATCTTGAACCCCATCAGGAAATAGTTTTATGCCAATACTAGCACTTATTTGAATGTTATGTTGTTCCATATCAATAGGTTTTGATATACTTAAGAGTATTTTTTCTGTAATTTTTTTAGTATTCTCTTTTGCGATTTCTTCATTTTTATTTACATCGACTAGTATCACACAGAATTCATCACCACCAATCCTTGCTATATAATCCTCTTCCCGAATACACGATTCTAATCTTCTGCATACATTTATTAAAACACTATCGCCTATTTTATGTCCATAAGAGTCATTAACAGATTTAAATCCATCTAAATCTATAAAAAGAAAAGCATCAAAGAAATCATGCCTTTTTGCCCGTGCAAATTCTTCTTGAAATTTTTCCATTAAGGATTTTCTATTATTGACTCCTGTTAAAAAATCATGGCTTGCTTGATATTGAATTTTTTCTTGTGCCTTTTGTATATTTGAAATATCGAGGAATTGTGCTATGTAGTGTGTTGTTATATTCTTTTTATCTTTAATGGCAGTAATAGAAAGTTTTTCCATATAGATTTCACCATTTTTTCGTTTATTGTATATCTCACCACTCCATCTACCTTTTGTATGAAGTTCTAACCACATATTTTTATAAAAATCTTCAGGATGTTTAGATGATTTTAAAACCCTTGGATTTTTACCTATTACTTCATCCTCTGTATAACCGGTAATTTCGCTAAAAGCCTTATTGACTTTTATAATTATTCCATTTGGATCAGTAATTGTCATTGCTTCATGAGCATCAAAAGCATATGCTGAGACTCTTAAATCTTCCATTAGCTTTGCTTCTTTATCTATTAATTTGAGCCACTTGCAGATTCCCACAAAAGCAGCTAATTTAAATTTTCAGTAGTTAAAAAAGTTGAGATCAAATTTCAAATGCTATAATCATTTACGACAAA
>JALUWT010000073.1 GCA_027019325.1 Sulfurimonas sp. | reverse complement strand
TCTATGCCCATAGGACCCCTTGCGTGAAGTTTGTTTGTTGATATTCCCACTTCTGCTCCAAATCCGAATGCTCCGCCATCAGTAAAGCGTGTTGAAGCGTTTACATAGAGTGCTGCAGCATCAATACCGTTTAAAAACGCCTCGGCCGTTCTTATATTCTCAGTAATAATGGCCTCAGAGTGCCCTGAACCAAAATGTACAATATGCTCAATAGCCCCTTCAACACCTGCAACCACTTTAATATTTAAAATATTTGCAAGATATTCTGTATTAAAATCTGCATCATTTGCATCTGCCACACTAATAATCTCTTGCGTTGCACTACACCCTTTTAACTCTGTGTGCGCTGCATCAAACGCATCTTTGAGTTTTGGCAGAGCCTCTTTGGCAACTGCTTTGTCAACAAGCAGTGTTTCCATGGAATTACAAACACCCGGACGCTGCACTTTTGCATTGATGGCGATTTTGATGGCATCTTGCATATTTGCATCTTTATCTATGTAAGTATGGCACTGCCCTTTGTCATGTTTGACCACACTCACCGTGGCATTCTGGCTCACATATTTTATGAGTCCCTCGCCACCTCGAGGAATAATCAAGTCCACATACCTGTCCATTTTAATAAGCTGTGCAACACCCTCACGCGAAGAGTCTGGAATAAGTGATATCAGCTCTTTTGGAAGACTATTTTTCTCCAGCGTTGCCTGCAAAACTTTTGCAATAGCACGATTTGAGTTTTCAGCCTCTTTTCCGCCTTTGAGCACACAGACATTAGAACTTTTAAAACAGAGTGCCGCTGTGTCACTTGTAACATTTGGACGTGATTCATAAATAATCCCAATCACACCAATGGGAATAGAGACTTTTTCGATTTTTAAATCATCTTCGGTGACCCAACCGTCAAGTATACGTCCCACAGGGTCTTTAAGCCCTGCAATCTCTTCAATAGCTACGGCCATCGAATCAACTCTTTTTTCATCAAGTAAAAGTCTGTCCATTAAAGCAGAGGAGAGCTGATTTTTCTCTCCATCTGCCATATCATTTGCATTGGCTTCAAGCAGTTCCATCGTATTTGCTCGAAGTGCTGCTGCCATCTCTTTTAAAATTCTATTTTTTTCTGCACCGCTCAGCGCATTTAATACTCTTGCAGCACTCTTTGCCTTTTGTAAAAATTCTTCCATATCACTACCCATATTTTATATTTTGCTATAATATTACCATAATAAATTAAGGACTTTTATGAAAACTATAACATTTATTGGAAATGGCAATATGGCACTTAGTATTGCCAAAGGGCTACAAGACGAATACGCCATCCAAGTTGTCGGAAGAAATCAGGAAAAACTAGATGCATTTGAAAATAATCTCGGTATAAAAATTGAAAAAAAACTTCTTGATGGGTTTGACATCACAAACAAAATTATTATACTCTGCGTGAAGCCTGCAAATGTAGAAGAGGTAGGTACAAAACTGCAAGGAGATGCGGCAGTGCTCTACTCTGTTCTTGCTGGAACAACACTGGAAAAACTACACACAAATTTCACTGCAAAATCTTATGTACGTGCAATGCCAAATCTTGCTGCTTCAGTTGGTGCTTCAATGACTACTCTCACAGGTGATACAGCTTATAAAGAAGAAGCTCTAATGCTTTTTTCTGCCATTGGCTCTACACGCTGGCTTGCAAGTGAAAAAGAGATAGACATCGCAACTGCACTTGCTGGAAGTGGTCCTGCATATCTTGCACTTATTGCTGAAGCTTTGGCTGATGGAGCTGTAAAACAAGGTCTTAAGCGTGATGATGCTTTAGCTATCATGCGTGGACTCTTTGATGGCTTTGGAAAACTCATACAAGATGTCCATCCTGCAATCTTAAAAGATGGTGTTATGAGTCCGGGAGGAACAACAGCTGCAGGTTACTCTGCACTTGAAGAGGGAAATGTAAGAAGTGCCTGTATCAATGCACTTGAAAAAGCTTACAAAAGAGCAACTGAGTTATAAAACTCACTTGCGTAAATCATTTTTTTAGTAATCCTCTTCTTCTGAATCATACTGTAGGTATAATATGAGTATCCAGATACCCAAATAATTCCATAACATTTCCCCTGCCTCTCAATTCATAAAAAAACTCATTTTTTTGAATCCAAAAGCACTTAATCAGACCATAAAATCACACTTTACATATTTTTGACTCCATTTGTATTGAA
>JALUWT010000072.1 GCA_027019325.1 Sulfurimonas sp. | reverse complement strand
GAATTTGGTGCTTTTTGCAAAGCATATGAAAAAGCTGTGAGTAGATTTGCAGCTTTGAAAGTGCTATTTATCACAAGGCCAAATCTCTTGTTGCAAAATATTGATATTATTGATCCCTTGTTGGATGTAGTTGATTTCTTTCATACCCATTCTCATCCAAATATTTACATAAGAGAACTCTCAATCTGTGGAGTTGATACCAAGTTTATACAAAAAAACAGAGCTGTAGTTGATACTTTATTGATGCATGTTTTGGATGAAAAAAGTTACGATACTAGCATTACAAGACTCTCTGATAATGGATTTGAAAAAAAATATGGGCTTAAATATGAACTGCCGCTTGTACGGTTTAGAATTTTAGATGAAGCACTTTACATCAATGGACTGAGTGATATTTCACTCACCACAGAGGAATTTGCACAGCTTGATATCGCGTGTGAAACTGTTTTTATTGTAGAAAATAAAATTACGATGCTCTCTTTTGCTCTACTTACAAAATCAATTGTTATCTTTGGTAATGGCTATGGAGTTGGACGAGTGAAAGAGGCACAGTGGATGGATACGAAAAAGATTTTTTACTGGGGCGATATTGATATGGATGGATTTGCAATACTTTCACAGGCACGAGGATATTTTCCACACATAGAATCTCTTTTTATGGATGTCAAAACATTAGAAAGATTTTTAGATTTAGCGGTTACAAGCCAAGATAAGAGTTACAAAGTGTTACAGCATCTCACGCGAGAAGAACTTTTAGTGTATGAGCGGCTCTTTCAGGATTACTATGGTAAAAATGTCCGTTTAGAACAAGAGCGAATCCCATTTTCGTACATTACAAAGGAATATAATGCGTTTAGATAATTACCTTGTTGCCAAAGGCTCTGTAGAGAGTCGCAATAAAGCACAGCAGATTATTAAAGAGGGGCTTGTTTGTGTGAATGAGAAGCTTATGAAAAAGCCTGCACATAAAATAGAAGCAGATGACTTGGTGACAATAGAAAAGCACAAATCGTATGTTTCCCGTGCGGCTTATAAGCTGCTTTACTTTTTAGAAGAAATAGATTTGGATGTGAGTGGCAAATGTGCTCTTGATATTGGCTCTTCAACGGGTGGTTTTACACAGGTACTTTTAGAGCAGGGTGTCTCAGCAGTCAGTTGTGTGGATGTTGGACATGATCAGCTGCATAGCTCCTTGCGTGAGGATGCAAGGGTGAAGGTTTTTGAAGGGTGTGATATTCGGAAATTTAGCTCTGAAAAAGAGTTTGATCTGGTCGCGAGCGATGTTGCTTTTATTTCACTGCTTTATATTTTGGATGATGTGGAGAGATTAGCTTCTTGTGAAATTATTTTACTTTTTAAGCCACAGTTTGAAGTTGGACGGGAAGCCAAGCGGGATAAAAATGGAGTAGTGTTAGACAAAAAGGCCATTGCAAATGCAATGAGACGTTTTGAAGATGCCTGTCGTCTCAAAAATTGGCAGTTAGTGCAAAAATCTCCCTCTCAGTTGAGCGGTAAAGAGGGAAATGTTGAGTGGTGTTATTACTTCAAAAAGTTTTGAATTAGAGTAGTATTACACTTGCCAAGCCTAAAAAGACGAAAAATCCCATGGCATCGGTAGCAGTTGTGAGCAGCAACGGTGAGGCGATGGCCGGGTCAATATTGAAGCGTTTGAAGAGAATTGGCAGGAGTGAGCCTATGAGTCCTGCAAGCGAGAGATTTATAATTATTGCGAGTCCTACAACAACACCAAGCATGGGTTGATGAAACCAAAAGTAAGCGATAAGACCGACAACTACACCGACGATAATACCATTGACTATACCGATGAGAAACTCTTTAGAGATGATGCTAGAGGTGTTGTAATTTATGTTGCCAAAAGCGAGACGCCTGACTGTTACCGTAACAGCCTGATTACCTACATCTCCTCCAAGCGCAGCGACTATTGGCATTAGTACTGCTAAGGTGACAATTTGTTCTATTGTGCCTTTGAAGTGATTTACAACTAAAGCAGAAAGTAAAACGGCAAAGAGATTGATGAAAATCCATTCGAGTCTTGTTCGCTGCGCTGTGCCAAAGCTTTTTTCGGCCTGATGGTGTGTTCCCAACATTTTGAGTGCCTGCTTCTCTTCTTGAACACGAATGAAAGTATAGACATCATCAAAAAGGATTCTTCCGAGGAGTTTGCCTCCTTTGTTAACAACGGCAAGCGTGGAAAGATTCAGCTCCTCAAACATCTTAACTGCTTTACTTATGGAAGCGTGTTCGTTTATCATTAAAGCTTTTTGCAGATGCATGTTTTTGATGATATCTGCTATGTGCTCATCATCTTTATGACACATCAATGTTGTAATATCGAGTGTTGTAAGCAGATGCTTTCTTTTGTTTACAATGAAAAGTTGAATAAAAGGGGCATGTTGGGTTGAAGCTTCATACTCTTTTATTTTGTTTTTAACATCAGCTACAGTTTCATCAATTGTTATGCTAAGTATTTCTAGATGCATATAGGCACCGACTTCACTGTCTGGGTACTTTAAAAGTTGTTTGATTCTATGTTTTTGCTCTGACTCTAAAAGAGTGTAAATCTCTTTTTGAAGCTTCGAATCTACACTGTCAATTCTGTTGATGAGATGTTTGGCTTTGTTGCTCTCTATATAAGAAATTGCTTGAGCGAGTTTGTCGTAAGAGAGGCTTTTAAGCGTTTTTACAAAAACTTCATGGGGGAGTTTAAGTAGCGTCACAGCTAAATGTTCAATTGGAACCTGCTCTATTGCAACGGTATTTTTTTGGTTTTTTAATAAAAACTGTTTGTAATTTTTTTGAGCACTGAATCTTTGTGACATAAAAGTATTCCTCAACTTATAGTAGTGTAATTATAGCAGTTTAGTTTTGGATGACTATAAATAAGCAGATATATACTATAATTACATAATTTTAACGAAGAGGTCTGGATGAAGAGTACGACATCAATAGCAATTGGCGGATTTGACGGCATGCATATTGGACATCAGGCACTTTTTAGTGAGTTGGGTGAGCAGGGTACTGTTGTTGTTATAGAGACAGGGTATGCAAATCTCACACCTCAGAGTTACAGAGAAGAGTATATACACCATAAGGTGAATTATTTGCAACTGGATGATATTCGCCACCTTGATGGAGAGGGTTTTATGAAGCTCTTAAAAGTGAATTTTCCAAAACTACAGAAGATAGTTGTCGGGTATGATTTTCATTTTGGCAAAGATAGACGCTACTCGTTTGATGATTTGAAGCATATTTTTGAAGGAGAAGTCGTCGTGGTTGATGAGGTAAAACATAATAATGATTCGGTACACTCACATAAGATCCGTGCCAAATTACAAATCGGTGACATTCATGGTGCCAATGAATTTCTAGGGCATAATTACACAATAGCCGGTGAAAGAGTTGACGGGCAGGGGATTGGGTCACGTGAACTTGTTCCTACTATCAATCTTCGAGTAAAAGATTTTTTACTCCCAAAAGAGGGTGTTTACGCAACACTTACCCGCATTGATGATGAAGAACATTTTCACCCTTCCGTAAGCTTTATAGGGCATCGCGTGAGTACGGATGGTAGTTTTGCGATTGAAACGCACATATTAGATACTGACATCGAATGTAAAGAAAAAGCGGAAATTAGTTTTGTAGATTTTATACGAAACAATGAAAAATTTGAAAATATAGATGCACTTAAGAGTGCCATTAAAAAAGATATTGCAAAAGCGAGTAAGAAATTAAAGTTTTTAGCGTTATAAAAGGAAGAAATTGAAAAGAGAATATTTAGAAGATAAAGAGAAGATAAACTTTAAGTTCGAACAGACAAAAGAGGATTTTATCGTTGATGAGAATCCACGCAGTTTTACAGAAAAAGGTAACTTCTTAATCTTACGTGTACAAAAAATAGAGATGACAACATGGGACATGGTGGCTGCTTTTGCAAAGTTTTTAAACATCCCTGCTGAAAAAATCGGTTATGCAGGTTTAAAAGACAAACACGCAACGACAACACAGTTTATAAGCATAGAAGCGAAGTATGAAAAAGCACTTAAAAAGTTTAAACACCCCGGTATAAAAATACTCAAATTGACACGAGATAAATACTCAATTCGTATGGGAGATTTGCAAGGGAATCACTTCAGCATTAATCTTTTTGGTGTAAGCCCCATAGAAGCCGGACAAATCGAAAAAAGAGCGCTAAAAATTGCTAAAAACGGATTGCCGAACTACTTTGGCTACCAGCGTTTTGGCCGTGATGAGAACTCTATAGAGCAGGCACGTGAGATGATATCTGGTGAACTGCACATTGAAGATGCCAAGCTCAAAAAATTTCTTATCTCTATTTATCAATCTTACTATTTCAACGAGTGGCTGCGTGAGCGTGTCATCCTCTCACGGGAAGAGAACGGTGGAAAATTTATGCTATTAGAAGGTGATATTTACCTTTCTGATGAGGGGAAACTTTTTACTCCAAAAAATATGCCTCAAAAAGATTTTGAAGCACATAAAGTTGTACCGACAGGGCTTCTGTGTGGACGTGATGTTTATAGAGCACGGGCTAAAGCAGGGGAGATAGAGGAAAAATATGATGATGCATTTTTATATGACAAAGGTCTGCGACGTGAGGCTCTCATCTTCCCAACAGATATAAAACTAGACTATAAAAATAATTTTGACATTTTAAACATCAGTTTCACACTCCCAAAAGGCTCATATGCAACGGTCTTTCTAGAAGCCATAGCAAACAAAAACTTTACGGCGCAAATGTTAAAACCGCATAATAAGAAGAAGTAGTTTTTACCACTCTTCCTCTTCTGTATTGATATCCGCATCATCATAAGGATCCATGTGGACTAAGATGTGGAGTTTTTTATCTTCATTAAACAGTTTTTTTATCTTTAACTCAACTCTGTCTGCAATCGTATGGGCATCATACAAAGAGATAGAAACGTTAAATACTGCGTGAAATGAGATGAAGATATGAGAACCTGAAACTCTCGTTTGTAGATAGTGGTAGTTTGTGATTTGAGGCTCTTTTTGTATTATCTCTATGATTTTATCAACATCCTCTTGCGGCAGGGCAGCATCAAGAAGCATAAGTGTTCCCTCTTTTATGATAGGAACTGCTGAGTAAATCATATAAAAAGCGATGGCGATACCTAAAATCGGGTCAATGAGCTGCTCACCTGTGTAGTGAATGGCAACAAGCGCAAAAAGTACAGCACCGTTTGAGAAGAGGTCTGTTTTGTAATGCAGTGCATCTGCTTTTATGACCATATTCTTTGTTTTGTTGGCGACATAGTTTAAAAAGAGTACAAGCAGCCCTGTAATGACAAAAGAGGCAATCATTACTACAATGCCTTCAGACATATGACGCATATCTTCGGGGTGAATGATCTTTGCAATCGCTTCATAGAGAATAAAAAGAGCGGAGAGCGAGATGATAGTTCCCTCTATGACAGCAGCAAGCGGTTCGAGTTTGCTTCTTCCAAAGTGGAACTGTTCATCAGGGCTTTTTTCTGAATTGTGCAGGGCAAAGTAGTTAAAAAGAGAGACAGTAAGGTCAAGCAGACTGTCAATTGCCGATGCAAGAATGGCAATGGAGCCACTCAGTATGCCTACTGCTAATTTTAAAAAAACAAGGAGTGCTGCAACACTGCTTGAGGCAAGAGTTGCTTTTTTCTCTAAACGCATGAATAATCCTCTCTATATTTAGATACAATTATAGTAAAAATTATATATAACAGTGATTAAAATGGATATAGTAAAGATAAAAGAAGAGAGAACAAAGTGGCTGACTTGGAAAAACATTGCTCCGTTGCGCGCAGCGTTAGAGAGTTTAGAAGATGTTTCTTGTGAAGTAGAACTGGGTGATGTTGTAAAAATATCAGGTAAATTTGATGAAGAAAAAATCTATGAAGTAGCTAAAAAGTTGATGCCTTGGAGAAAAGGACCGTTTCAAATAGGGGAGACTTTTATAGACAGCGAGTGGAAGAGTTATGTCAAATATAATCTTCTTCGCCCGCATTTTAATTTAAAAGATAAAAGAGTTGCCGATATAGGATGTAACAATGGTTACTATATGTTTCGTATGCTCGAGGATAATCCAAAACTGCTTGTCGGTTTTGACCCTTCGCCGCTCTATATGACACAATTTGATTTTATTAACCATTTTATAAAAAGTGAGATTGTCTATGAACTTTTGGGCGTGGAGCATCTAGAGTTTTATGAAGAGAAATTTGACACGATTTTTTGTCTAGGTGTCCTTTACCATAGGAGTGACCCTGTTGCGATGTTGAAGTCACTCTACAGAGGGCTTGACAAACAAGGCGAAGTGATACTTGACACATTTTATATAGATGGTGAAGAGGAGACGGCACTCTGTCCAGAGTCTTCTTACTCAAAGATACCAAACATCTACTTTGTTCCCACAATTAAGGCACTTAAAAACTGGTGCATCAGAGCGGGATTTAGTAGTTTTGAGGTCTTGGAGACTTCATTGACGGATGAGAGTGAGCAGAGAAAGACAGAGTGGATAGAAGGACAGTCCTTAGAAGACTTTTTAGACCCAAATGACAGTTTAAAGACCGTTGAGGGATACCCAGCGCCGCAGAGAGTTTATGTGCGACTGATTAAGGATAAAAAATAATGGCAAATAATGAACAGAATGAAGAAGAATTAGAACTCGAAGATTATCGTGAAGATGAAGAGCAGGTATTTATTCAAACACATGAGCGGATAAATCAAGACCTTTGTGGAGAAGTAATTAAGCTAGAGCAAGGTTATGTAGAGCTTCGCCTGACTACAACATCTGAAATGGTGGCAGATGATATGGGACTTATTCACGGCGGGTTTATCTTTTCTTCTGCAGATTATGCAGCGATGCTTGCTGTCAATGAACGTAATGTCGTTCTTGTTGCAAGTGACTGTCAGTTCCTTTCACCTGCCAAGTTTCATGACGAGATCAATTTTGTAGCTCGTGTCAGACATAAAGAGGGACGCAAACGCAATGTGCATGTAGAAGCGTTTGTGCTTGATATTAAAGTTTTTGAGGGGGAGTTTAAAACGGTCATTACAGAGCGTCATGTCCTCAAGCTCAAACTCCTTGATGAAGAAGAAAAAGCAAGCGGCACGCATCCTGAGGAGGAAGCGTAAGGTTTTATTTTTTCGCTGTAAGAAGAAAAACTCCGAAATCATGATCTGGTTTACTGATGGTATTGATATTTTCAATGTTTACATCTTTAAAACCACTTTTTTCCACTATTTTACGCAGGGTATTTATGTCAAAACCAAAGTGATGCACACCTGTGTTGTCTGAATGGAATGTTCCGTCTTCGCTCTCTAAGTCTGCGATGGCTAAAAAACCGCCCTTAGTGATATTTTTAAATATCGTCTCAAAAAAAGCTTCTATATCTTTGACATGATGGAGTGTCATAGAGCTTACAAGACCGTTAAAACTCTGCGTGAGCGGTTCTTGGATGATGTCTTGATTGAATGGAATAATGTTAAGTTCGGGAGTGTTTTTTTCTTCCAGTTTTTTTAGCATAGTTTTTGAAGTATCTACACCGTAAACCTGTTTGACTTTTTTGGCTATTTCAAACCCTAAAAGCCCTGTGCCTACACCAAAATCCAAAATATCCATATCTTGCGTGAGCGTTATTCTTTTCTCAATAGCCTCTGCAATTTTTTTTGCGCCACTAACGCGGATGTCGCCACTATCCCAGTTTTGTGCTTTGTCTTTAAAATGGTCTTGCATTTTTTTTCCTTTAAAGTTGTTGTATCCAGTAAGGTGTGTACTGCTGCTCTTCTTTTATGCTTGTTGTGCCGCCGTGACCGGGGTAGATGATTTTGTCAAAATCAAGCTTTTGAAATTTCTCAAGAGATTTTTTCATATCTTGTGGATTTGAGTAGGGAAAATCAGTACGCCCGATGCTCTTTTCAAAGATAAAATCTCCACTGAACATCGCGTCACCTATCTCAATGGTAGAACATCCTGGTGTATGACCCGGAAAATGACGAAATTGTACTTTGATGCCGTCAATATCAAGCTCTTCATCACCGTCAATAGTGACATCAGGAGTAGAAGGTGGTAGCTCAGGCATCCAAGAACTTTCATTTAAAAGCATGACATCATCTTTTGGAGTGTAGAGCTTTACGCCAAGCTCTTTTTGCAACTCGGCATTGCTCCATACATGGTCAAAGTGTCCGTGTGTGTTTAAAATGGCTATGGGATTGGTCACATTTTCTTTCACCCAAGAGGTAGCACCAACACCGGGGTCTATAATGATATCTTTACCGTCTTTAGTGACAATGTAACAGTTTGTCTGGTACATTCCCATCGGTTGAACTTTAATCGTCATTTTCATCTCTTTTTTAGACGGATTATAGCATTATTAGCGTATGGAATTTTTTAAAGAATTAGAGTTAATCATTGAGTCAAAATTACCGCAAGAAAAGATAGAACGCTTTGGTTGTTTTTATGAGCAATTTCAAAAGGATGCGCTGGAATTTGAGGATGATTTTCAAGCAAAAGAGTTTACAGAGTCCTCTTACAATGAAGTTTGCACAACAGTCGCTCCTCAAGATGTCCCAAAACGCTCCAACCTTACCACAAAAGAGGGGCAGATAAATCTGCTGCATGCAGTGGCACATATAGAGTACTCTGCCATTGATCTGGCACTTGATGGAGCCTACAGGTTTCAGGGCTTGCCGCGTGCATATTATGCTGATTGGCTGGAAGTGGCAGAGGATGAGATTCGCCACTTTTTGATGCTAGAGAAGCTTTTGCATGAGCTTGGTGCAGAGTATGGAGATGTAGCAGTGCATGATGCACTCTTTGAGGCCTCTTGTAAAACGCAGACACTTTTAGAACGTATGGCGGTAGTTCCACGCTACCTTGAAGCGAATGGACTTGATGCAACGCCGATGATACTTAAAAAGCTCAAAAAACTGCCCAAAAGTGAAATGATAGAAAAAATTATTCAAAATTTAGAAATCATCTTGCGTGAGGAGGTCAGTCATGTCAAAAAAGGCGATGTCTGGTTTAAGTATGCGTGCGAGAGAGAAGATGTTGATGAGAGCATCTATTTTGACATAATCAAAAAATATTATCCACGTGGTTTCTTACGCCCGAATGATTTAAATATAGAAGCAAGAAAAGAGGCAGGTTTTTCCTGTTCTGAACTCAAAGTGATGGCGAAAAAAGAGATGTGTTGAGATTATTTAAACCTTAAAAATAGTTTATTAACAAAAATTAGTTATAATCTAAAACGTTAAATTTTTTTAAAGGTTTATAATTGCAGTATGAATAAGTATGAACAGATAGCTGAGTATTTACAGCTTTTTTTAGATGATGAAGTACGCAAGACGGGAATCTCTAAAGTAGTTGTTGGACTGAGCGGAGGACTTGATTCTGCTGTTGTTGCGGTGCTCGCGCATAAAGTGTTTGGCAATGATTTGCTTTGTGTGAAGATGCCTTCACAATATTCATCGCAGAGTTCGCTTGATGATGCAGATGAGCTGTGTCGAGATTTTGGATTGCGAAATATCAGCTGCTCAATTGAGCCGATGCTGCGTGAGTATGAAGCAATGAATCCGGATATGGATAATCTTCGCAAAGGGAACTTTTCGGCTCGTATGCGAATGGCGACGCTCTTTGACATTTCAGCACGTGAAAATGCTTTAGTGCTCGGAACAAGCAACAAAAGTGAGCTGATGCTTGGATATGGAACACTTTATGGTGACTTAGCTTCAGCGGTCAATCCTATTGGTGATTTGTATAAGAGTGAAGTTTTCGAGCTTGCAGAGTATTTGGATGTGAGTGAATGCATCATCAAAAAACCGCCTTCAGCTGACTTGTGGGACGGGCAGAGTGATGAGGCTGATTTGGGTTATACCTATGCACAGCTTGATACTGCGATGAAACTCTATGTCGATGAACGACTTTCGCGTGAGGCGGTCATTGCCAGAGGCATAGATGAAAAGATGCTTGAGATGATTATCAGTCGTATCTTTAGAAACCATTTCAAGCGTAAAATGCCTGTCATCGCAAAGTTGACATCCCGTACGCTTGGGCATGATTTTAATTATCCAAGAGATATAACGCTATAAAAGGAAGAAAAATGAAAAAAGAATTAAAGATACCATTTAGTAAGTATGAAAGCTCCCGTGAGGCACACTCAAATGTAAGTGATGCCCTTGATGGTGAAGATGTTCATCAGGTTGCAGAGCTAGAAGAGGAGTTTGTCTCTTATGTGGGTGCTTCGTATGCCTTAGCGACATCGCATGGAACATCTGCACTGCATTTGGCGATGCTGGCACTTGACCTAAAACGCGGTGACAAAGTAGTTTGTTCTGTAAATGCTCACCCAAGCATCCCTGAAGTGGTACGCCACTTTGATGCTGAGCCTGTTTTTATAGACATCGAAGAAACGACTTACAACATCAACCTTGACAAACTTGAAGCCTATCTTGAAGAACACAGTTCTAAAAAGCTCAAAGCGGTCATTATCTCGCATCTTGGCGGTGTTACAGTTGATCTTGAACGTGTTTATAGTATGGGTAAAAGCTACAGTGTAAAAATTGTAGAAGATGCAAGTGATGCGCTCGGTACAACATATAAAGGGCAGAAAATCGGTGCAACTGGTGCAGACATCGTCTGTTTTAACTTCTCTCCGCATCTCAAAAAGAACATCTGTAACGGCGGCATGCTTGTAACAGATGATGATGAAATCATGGAACGTGCACGCCTGCTTGCAAATCACGCGATGGTAAAAGATGAGGATGCATTAGAGTACATTTATGATGTCGTAGATATTGGAAATGACTACTCATTGAGTCAGCTCAATGCTGCTTATATTCGTGCGCAGGTTGAAGAGCAGGATGACAATATTAAAAGACAGCAAGCAATAGCAAAAATGTACTCTGATGCACTTGATGGTGTTGAGCATGTTACTATTCCGGACATGAGTAATGATGAAAATCCTTTTTCACTCTACATCATTAAGATAGATAAAAACCGTGACTCTTTTGCGGTTGCCTTGCGTGAGGAAGGTGTGGGAACCGGACTGCACTATATTCCGTTGCATCTGCTCTCTTACTACAAAACAAAGTATGCACTCAGAGTCAATGATTTTCCAGTAGCACTGCGTTCGTTTCAGCAGGTACTTTCCCTGCCAATCTATGCAAGCATGAGTGATGAAGATGTGGCAACTGTCATATCTAGCATCAAAAAAATAGCAAAAACAAGAGTATAAAAAGGCATTGAAATCCTCTCTTGTTTTTTGGGTTGAGAAGTATTTCTACAACCCTTCGCTGCTGCAAAAACTGCTTTCCTACATGCTTTTACCACTTTCTTGGCTTTACTGTTTTGTGATGTATGTGCGCTTTAAGAGTCAAACACCGCAAGATTTCGGCATTAAAATAGTCAGCGTCGGTAATCTGACCGTTGGCGGCAGTGGCAAAACTCCTTTGGTGACAGCTTTTGCTCAAAAAGAGAAACATCCTGCAATCATTTTACGCGGGTACGGACGGGCATCAAAAGGGATAGTCGTTGTCAAAGATAAAAATAAAATTCTCTGTGATGCGAATGTAAGCGGAGATGAAGCGATGATCTATGCTAAAAAGCTCCCTCACGCAACAGTCATAGTGAGTGAAGAGAGAAAGATAGCCATAGAGAAAGCAAAAGAGCTCGGCTGTGAGATAATTTTTCTTGATGATGCCTACTCGAAGCATGACATTAAAAAAGAGGACATCCTCATAGAAGTGCCTACAACAAACAATTTTTGCCTGCCAAGCGGTCCTTACAGAGAACGGCTGTGGAGCCAAAAAGATGCAAAAGTGCTGCGTGAGGATGTGGACTTCTTTCGTGAAGTAACACTCATAGATGCAACGCCAAAGATGGCACTTGTCACAGCTATTGCCAGACCAGAGCGTCTCGATAAATATCTTCCAAATGGAATTGTTGCAAAGCACTATTTTGAAGATCATCACAGCTACAGCAAAGAAGAACTGCAGAAGATTTTACAAGAGGATGCAGCAACATCACTGCTTGTGACTTATAAAGACTATGTTAAAATTGAAGGCTTTGGCCTGCCACTTTCCCTTCTTGATCTGGAAGTGAAGATATTAGACATCTAAAGATATGATATAAAAATTCAGATTGATAAAATTATTGAGACTATCTAAGTTTTGCTCGGGAATTCATATGTTTTTGTGTTGTGATTGCTGTGTGCGTTCCCATGCACAGCATGGGAACGAGCCATAATATTTATATATCAAAGCCAAACAATTGTTTAGCGACTTCTGAAGTATTGTCAAGTCCTCTAATTTCAAATGGACTACCAGCAGCACTCATCCACCAAACAAGATATTTAGTTCTAAATTTATCTTTTGCATCCTGTACAGGAAAAGTTACTTTGAGAGCTTTACTCATAAGTACATTATTCTTTTTATCCCAGAACTCAGTAACAGTTTCTTCATAAAAGTGATGCTTCTTAGTTTTTGCTAACACTTGGTATCTAGCTTTA
>JALUWT010000071.1 GCA_027019325.1 Sulfurimonas sp. | reverse complement strand
GAAGACGACCGAAAGCTGTGTATTCTGCAATAGTCTTGCCAAAGATTGTGTTCAATCCTGGAAATGCAAGTTCAAATGCAATAAAAACACCGATACTCATGCCAACAATTCCTAAAACAATTGTTGTTAACATAAACATCTTTGCAACCGTATAGTCGTACTCTAATGGACGATTCTCCATATATAGCCTCCTTAAGATTCAAAGCAATTAAGTCTAATAAGTGTACAAACGCATCTATCAAACTAATCAACACTTGTATATTAGCAAGCTATACGTTTAAATAATCTTAATTTAGAAGAAAATATCCAGAAATTTTATCTTTTTGTTTACTTTGGGAATTTTATTTGTATTTAAGTTATTAGGAATTTTTACGTCAAACAGCGTAGAACATTTTGTTCTACTTCTACTATCTTTTGATTAAAGAGAGAAATTCAGAGAAAATATAGCGGCTCTCTTTTGGGCCAGGAGAAGCTTCCGGATGATGCTGTACTGAAAAAATAGGCGCATTATTGTAGCGTAGACCTTCAATTGTATCATCAAAAAGATTTTTATGTGTTACTTCTGCAATCGCTGTAATATTATCAGGAACATTGTAGTTATGATTTTGTGCTGTAATCTCTACAAATCCAGTTTTCTCATTTTTTACAGGATGATTGCCGCCATGGTGACCGAACTTAAGTTTAAATGTCTCATAACCATGAGAGATAGAGAGCAATTGATGCCCAAGACAGATGCCAAACATCGGAACTTTTGCCGCAATAAGCTTTTTGATCTGCTCTTGTTCTTTTTTAAGAACTAGCGGATCACCGGGACCGTTGGACAAGAAGACACCGTCTATCTCTTTTGCATTATATTTTTCTATTAAATCCTCTGCGACAAAGTCATTTGGAACAACTTCCACTTCAATGCCGGCAGATACTAATTCATTTAAAATATTACGTTTTACACCAAAGTCAATCGCAATAATTTTTGCCTCTGCTTTTGGAGGCTCGTCATATTGAAAAGCTCTATAGTTGTATGTACTTGAATTATGTTTATACGCCTCTCTTGTACTTACTTTTTCTATGTAATTCACATCTTCAATACGCGGAGCATTTTGTAAAATTTTTCTCAGCTCTTCTTTGTCACTGATTTCTGTTGAAGCCACCATCATCATGGCACCTTCTTTGCGAATCATTTTTGTCAAAAATCTTGTATCTATATCACAAATACCCATCACATCAAACTTTTTCAAAAAATCTGCAAGAGAGTCCTGAGCACGGAAGTTTGAGTATCTCTCTTGATACTTTCTGACTATCATCCCTTTTGCATGTGCAGCTAATGACTCCATATCTTCATCATTCACACCGACATTCCCGATTTCAGGCATAGTAAATGTTACAAACTGCCCTGCATAAGAAGGGTCACTCATTATCTCTTGATAACCACTCATGGAAGTGTTAAAAACAATCTCGCCGACTTCAGTTTTTGATGCACCAAAACTGTTTGCTTCTAAAAAAGTACCGTTTTCTAAATATATCCAAGCTTTTTTGAGTGCTTCCATGACTACTCCATTCCTCTTTTCATCAACTCTTCACGGAAAAGTTTTTCATGTAAAATTTCAAACTCATCTGTTCCAGGAATAAATTTTCTTTTGTATGAACGAATTTTATCCATAACAGCATCTTCAATCTCGGAAGTATCTGCCAAAAATGATGTAATTGCATTATAGATGATGTTTTTAATTCGGTTTTCATTGACATCGAAGTGGATTAAATCCTCTTCATACAGCTCATCTAAAATTTTATGCGCTATGTCTGAAAATCGTTCTTCGTAATCTAGAATAACATCAAAATCAGGTGCCAATTTCTTCTTAATCATGAAAAAAAGCTGACGCTCATCAGCAAGCATAAACTCTATCTCTTCCTCATTATCATCGCAGATTTCATTAACTTTCTCTTCTAGTGCCATCTCTTTGTTCACATTTTGCTGAAGAATTTTCTCAGCCTCCAAGGCTACAGGTTCAAGCCCTTTCGTTAAAGTAACTACGCCGCTTTTTGCTAAGTCAATAGATATTTTATTTGATATGTGGGGAATAGTTTTTGATGATATTTTCATGATGGCGACCCTGCTTATTAATTAAATTCAGACATTTTACAATAAGTAAGGTAAAAATCTTATTAGAGAAGAGTTATTTCGCTAAAAGCAGTGTCAATTCGGAAGCTTTTTGTGCATCCATTTTTGTTAAAATTTTACCCACAATTTTTGGTTTGAGTGCCTGTAAAATAGTTGCTGCCTCGTTTTTGTCCATATCTGAGAGTATATTTGCAGCAGCTCCCGCTTTCATTTTTGCAAATGTCTGAGCAATTTTACTCATTTTCGTCGATTTGAGCTTTGCTAAAACCTTTTTATTTTCTGCAAGCATCTTTTTGAGAGAGGCCTCTTTTTGAGAAATCTCCTGCAGTTTTTGGTTCACCTGCTCTTCTAATAGATCAAGCTTTGCTTTTTTCTTCTTCAGCAGCTCTTCTGTCGCAGTTTTAAGGGCACTTAAGGATTGTTTTTGCTCATCAATGCGCTCAAGTTCGACTAAAAGCTCACCTTTTCTCTCTTTAAATATCTCTGTACACTCAAAAAGTTTATCACTTGTCTGCAGAGCAAAAAGTATATTTTGTAACAAAAGCAGAGCGAGTAAAAATCGTATCATGAAGCCTGCCTCATAGTTATTTTTTTTGCATGTGTCATCAGTGCCACCTCATCCAAATCTTTTGCCTCTTGGATTTTTTGTTCTTTGAGTATTTTTTCTATCTCTTGAAGTTCGAGATATTTAAACTTTTCATACTCTATCATATCACGCTTGAGCTGCTCTTTTGCCTCTAAAACCTCTTTTTGTGCATAATCCACCCACCCTTCATTATGTTCAATAATGCTTCTTTGGGAATCAAGCAGGCTTCTGTTGGCTAAAAATTCTGCCATACTGCCCTCTTTGGGAGTGATGATATTTTGCAGCAGACTCAAAGAGTCTTGCAGTGCTATTTTTGCATTGAGGAGGTTTTTGTTTGCAGTTTGCAAGAGACGTTCACTCTTTTGCATAATGTTTTTCTTCACACTAACCAAAGAGCTAAAACGAGTCTTCATTGTATAGAGTCCTTATTTAGAGGATTATTGTATCATCTCTCTCAGGTGAGGTAGAAATAATACCGACTTTTGTTTGACTTATTTCTTGGATAAGTTTAACATAATCTTGGGCACTCTGCGGTAAATCTTCAAATTTTCTTACACCTACAGAGCCATTCCAGCCTTGAAAAGTCTTATAAATCGGCTTCACATTTTCTAAGTCAACCGGTACATAGTCAATCGTCTTACCATTATATTCATACGCAACACACACTTTTACTTCATCAAAACCGTCAAGCACATCAAGTTTCATAAGTGCTAACTCATCACAGCCATTGAGGCGTGAAGCATAGCGTGTTGCAACGGCATCGAACCAGCCACATCTTCTTGCCCGGCCTGTAGTTGTGCCAAACTCATGCCCCTGTTCGCCAAGACGTTTGCCCTCTTCACCATGATCTTCAGAAGGGAAAGGTCCGTTCCCGACACGAGTACAGTATGCTTTGACGATGCCTGTCACTTTTCCAATGTCTTTTGGATTGATTCCAAGACCTGTACATGCACCGGCACTGACAGTTGAACTTGAAGTTACATACGGGTAGGTTCCATGGTCAATATCAAGCATAGTCCCCTGTGCACCCTCTAAAAGTACACGTTTATTTTCATCATCAAGCGCACGCCAGACCATCTGCGTCGTATCTGTAATAAAAGGAGCAAGTCTATTTTTGTACTCAGTCAGCTCTGCAAGTAGTTCCTCTTTTTTAGGGGCATGCAGATCCATCACATCAAAAATTGGTTTGTTCTGCGTAAAATAATCTAAAATTGTCTGGCAAAGTTTTTCAGGATTTAAAAGCTCTCCCGCACGGTGTCCAATACGATTAATCTTGTCAGAGTACGCAGGCCCGATTCCTTTGCCTGTCGTACCGATAGCTTTATCACCTTTAAGACGCTCTTTTGCCTGGTCAATCTGCGCATGATACGAAAGATTGAGGTGTGCTTTGTCTGAGAGAAAAAGACGACCTTCTAGGTTTTCAAACTGCTCCATTTCTTTGATGATGGAACTCGGAGAGAGAACCACGCCGTTTCCTACAACATTAATAGCCTTAGGATTGAGAACACCTGAGGGAATAAGGTGCAGTGCATATTTCACACCATCTACCCAAATAGTATGACCGGCATTGTGCCCGCCCTGACTTCTACAAACCATATCATACTCTAACGCTAACTTATCAACAATTTTCCCTTTGCCTTCATCACCCCACTGGATTCCGACAATTACATCAGCTCTATTTCTATTCATAGCTTATTTTTCCTCTTTTTCTAGTGCTTCACATAAAGCATCTGTATATATTGCAAATCCAACTGATGTCAATTCACTGTTTTTATATCTGCCACCGCGTGCATAGACTTCATTATCTACGATACAACGAAAATAGAGCTCATCGTAGTAGAGCATTTTTGCATAGTACATTGGTGCGAGCACTGCATTTTCACACTGCAACTCTTCGCAGAGCTCTTTCATCTTCAACAGCTCATCTGCAATTGTTTTTGGTGCGACTGTTATGACTTCATCAATCTGTGCGACATACTGAAGATAAACAAGTTTTGTAAGCCACTCTTGACCTAAATTAATAAACTTGTCGATGTTAATATGTCTAAAATCATCAATAGAAAGTTCTGAGAACATCTCTGTTAAAAGCTCCGGAATTCTCATATTTGAGATTTGCATCAAAGGATTTACGTCCAGTTTTTCAAAGATATCAACAGCAAGGTTCATCACAGATGAGAGCTTTTTCTCACCCATAAACTCTACACCCACTTGATACTGCTCACTTGTCGGGTAAGTAAATACAGGTTGAATATAGAACCATTTTTTCTGCTCAGTGTTGCGCCCTAGACGCTTTTCAATGATGCGTACGACATCTATTGTCGAGTCTGCACGTAGTGAAAGTGAGTGATTTTTTTCATCGTTGATACGAATAAGCTCTTTCTCATCAGCGATGGATTTATGCTGATGGTAGGAGAAAATCGGTGTCACAATCTCTTCATACCCATTTGCATCAAGGACTTCACTTGCAGTGTGCTCAATATGGCGCTTTAACTTTGCACTCTTTGCAAAGTAAAGTTTTGAGCCGTTTGGAATTTCGTGTTCAAGTATCATCTATATCTCTTTTTTTTCAATCGCAGTTTTGAAGTACGTCTCATTATAAACTTTTGAAGCTATACCTGCATACTCCAGTCGTCCCATTCGGTGTAAAATCAGCTCTATAGAGTTTACTACCCAGATAGACTCATACGGTTCAATAAGCCCCATTTGATTAATACGAAAAATCTTCCCTTTAAGATGGTCCTGACCACCGGCAACATTCACGCCATACTCTTCTTTCAGAGCAGAGCGGATTTTTGATGCATCCGCATCATCAATCGTTGTCATACTTTTTGCAGGAACTTTTGGATAACTGTGCAGTCCTATGGCCTCTAGTGCCGCTCTTGTCGCTTTGGCACGTCTTGCAGTATTACAGTAAAGCACACCGATGCCACCCTCACGCTCAATCATCTCTAAAACTTCTAAAAGTCCTATGATAAGTGTCGTAGCTGCTGTATATGCTGTTGTATTTTGCTTCTGTTTTTTAATCTCGGTAGCGAGGTTAAAGTAGTATCCGACCCCTGCGCCGATTTTTTCAATCGCTGCATTTGAGAGACCTAAAATAGATAGTCCCGGTGGTAGCATAAGTGCTTTTTGACTTCCGGCAATCAAACAGTCGATGTTTGTCACATCTATGCGTTCAACACCCACAGCCGTAATACCATCAGCGATAATCATAATCTCTGGATTTATCACTTTCACTGCTGCTGCAATTTCCTCGACAGGATGGCGGAGTCCCCCTGCAGATTCACTGATCTGCACTGCAATGGCATCAATCTCACCATTTGCTTTGACAGCCGCTACAACATCATCAACGCTTACAGGTGTGTCCCACTTATTTTTAATCTCTACATTTTTCAGACCATGCGCTGTTGCGATTTTACCAAAACGTTCCCCGAATTTTCCGGAGTTTACATTTAAAAGTGTCTTTTTACAGAGGTTGATAACTGCCGCTTCCATAGCACCTGTACCGCTTGAAGCTATCATCACGACTTCATCCGTGTTGAAAAGTTTAAAAAGATGTTTACGAGTCTTGGCAAAAATCGCTTCAAATTCTGGTGTACGATGATGCATTGTCTCATCAGCCATAGCATTTCTGACATTTTGCGGTACTGGTGTTGGTCCAGGAGTAAAAAGTAGCATAGTGTTTCCTATATTGCCTAATTTAATGTTTAATTTTAAAAAAACCTCGTATTATATCGAAATATGTTTAAAATTTTGTTTTAAGGAAAAAAAATGACAATTTTTGATTCAGTTATTTTAGGAACTATTGAAGGCTTTACAGAGTTCCTTCCAATATCTTCAACAGGGCATCTCATCGTTGCTTCACAATTTCTCGGCATTCACCAGACATCTGTCACAAAAGCCTATGAAGTCATTATTCAATTTGCTGCTATTTTGGCAGTTGTACTGAATTACAAAGAAAAATTCACACTTCAAAAAATAGAACTTTGGAAAAAACTCATCTTGGCCTTCATTCCAATCGGCGCAGTCGGTTTTGCCTTTTCACATCAGATAAAAGAGCTCTTTAGTGTTGAAATTGTAGCAATTATGTTCATTATCGGAGGAGTTATCTTTTTACTTGTGGAGAAGTTTTATATTCCAAACGAAGAGCATCTTATCGATGATGTTGAAAAAGTAAACTATAAACAAGCCCTTTGGATAGGAATTGCTCAAATTTTCGCGCTTATTCCAGGAACGAGCCGCGCAGGTTCAAGCATTATTGGAGCACTGCTTGTCGGGCTCTCACGCAAAGCAAGTGCGGAGTTTAGCTTTTTGCTTGCCGTACCTGTTATGTCTGCTGTCACAGGGTATGACCTACTCAAGCACTATCATGAATTCTCAGACGCCAACCTCATCACGCTTGCAATTGGCTTCGTTGTAGCGTTCATTGTAGCATTCATCACAATTAAACTCTTTTTAAAATTTCTAGAAAAATTCACTTTTGTGACATTTGGAGTCTATAGAATTTTATTCGGTATATTTCTTTTAACACTGTTTCACTAAAATATTTTTTAACATATGGAATAGTTCTTGCTTTTCCTTTATCATCTTAAATGTTAAAGGAGATATCATGCAGAGTTTCAGCAGATATAACGCCCATCTACATTTCGTTTTAAAGAGACTTGAGCACTCATTTTATGAACTGAGTCGCAAGTTTTTATAATACTTTCAGTACTTTCGATGCCAGACGGAGTGCTTTTGAACGGTGTGAAAGCTCTTTTTTAACCACATCGTCAAGCTCTCCCAGTGTTTTATCAAATCCAAAGGGTATGAACATCGGATCATAACCAAAACCTTTCTCCCCGCGCACTTCTGTTATAACTGTTCCATACATCCAACCATGTACCGTTCGCTCTACTCCTTTAGTGACTATTGCTATAGCTGCGGTGTAGTGTGCAGGTGAACTTGTCACTCCTTTGGCTTTTATATCTTCTATGAGTTTATAGAGGTTCTCTTTATCACTGGCATTCTCACCTGCGTAGCGTGCACTGTAAATTCCAGGAGCACCACCAAGTACATCCACACTAATACCACTGTCATCAGAAAGAACTACTGCATCTTCATCGCCAAGTGCCTCATAAACCGCACGTGCTTTAATCAGAGCATTCTCTTTAAAGGTATCTGCATCTTCTACAATCTCAAATGCAGGAATCAAATCTGTGTAAGGCACCACCTCATAATTTTCGCATAAATCTTTGATTTCTCTTACTTTTCCCTTGTTAGATGTTGCAAGAACCAGTTTTTTCAAGTGCGTTTCCTTAAATTATCTTTTAAATTATATCTTTTATCTTTTGCAAATCAATTATAAATAATAGTTGCTCTATAATTTCGAAATTATACTATAACTTAAAGGCTTTCTATGTTTAAAAAGGTTTTACCCCTCTCAAGTATTCTTTTCCTTAGATTTTTAGGACTTTTCCTTGTTTTACCCGTTCTCTCCGTTTATGCGCTTACGCTCCCGGGAGCAACACCTCTTTTAGTTGGTGTTATCGTCGGTGGATATGCCCTCACGCAGGCAGCATTTCAAATACCCTTTGGTTCTATGAGTGACAAAATAGGAAGAAAACCTACACTCTTTGTCGGATTGATTATTTTTATGATTGGTTCTCTTGTCGCAGGCTATGCAGACAATATCTATACACTAATGTTAGGTCGTTTTTTACAGGGTGCCGGAGCAATTGGTTCTGTTGTTGTTGCAATGATTGCTGACTTGGTTGAAGAGAAGACACGTGCACATGCAATGGCTATCATGGGTGGATTTATCGCGATGAGTTTTGCTGTTGCTATGGTAGCCGGACCACTTTTAGGCGGTTGGTACGGTGTCAATAACCTCTTTTATGTAACAGCTGGTCTCTCTTTACTGGCAATGGTTTTACTTTTGACAAAAGTACCGACACCTCCAAAAATCGTACATATCTACAACAAAAAAGCAAAAATTTCAGAGATTTTAAAAGATAAGAATCTCTTTAATATGGTCATCGTTGATTCGATGCAAAAAGGTCTCATGACTATGGCATTTGTTTTAATCCCTGTATTTTTAACACATGCGAACTATCATTTTGATTGGGCAAAAACTGAACTCTGGAAGGTTTATGTTCCTGCTATGGTACTGGGAATACTTGCTATGGGCCCTGCAGCCATCTTTGGTGAAAAGTACAATAAACCAAAAACAATATTTATTATAGCTATTATACTTTTCATCGCTTCTTTTACCATTATGGGTCTTACAAATTCAAGTCTTGTTTTTGTCTTTGGTGTCATCTTTTTCTTTATAGCGTTTAACATGATGGAGCCGCTTGTTCAGTCCATGATTAGTAAATTTGCAAAAGTTCACCAAAAAGGAACAGCTTTAGGTATCGCAAATACATCCGCCTATCTTTCAACATTTATTGGCGCTATGATTGCAGGTATAATGATGGGCGTTGCAGATAGAAGCACCATAGGAATAAGCGTAGCTGTCGTAGCGACACTCTGGCTTATATGGATGCTCTTTCGATTTGAAAATCCAACAAAACATTCCTTTTTATTTATACCTTTAGATGAAGTAGATATGGATAAACTCAAAAATTTAGAACATGAGCATATCGCAGAGTGGTATATTAATGAAACAGAACAGGTTGCAGCTATTAAATATGCAAGTGAAAAATTAGATGAAGATACCATTAAAGCACAGATTATAAAATAAGTATTGATTTATATCATAGTAATGTCAGAAACAATAGGTTAGAATTCTAGCAAAAAGGGCAATACTATGAGATATTTCTTTTTACTGCTAACACTTACATTCAGCATCCTCTCTTTTAGTGGATGTGATAAAAAAACTGTCAGTACACAACCTGCAGAGGTACACTGGGACAGAGACATGTGCGTAAGATGTGCTATGGTTGTCAGCGACAGAGACAACACTACCCAGGTCATTAACCCCGCAAACGGTAAAGTTTATATGTTTGATGATATCGGCTGTATGGTACTCTGGTTTGACAATGAAAAAATTCCATGGAAAGATAAAGCCGTTATCTGGATAACAGATGCCAAAACAGGTAAATGGATAGATGCTAGAACTGCTTACTATGACACTGAAAACATCACACCAATGGCCTATGGTTTTTCAGCACATAAATCAAAAGATGATATTGCAAAAAATCAGGAAATTGTAGATTTTGACGAAGTTGTCAAACGGGTTAGAAAGATTGGGAGATAGGAGGATATAAGTATACACTCCTATCTCTTGTATATTACTAATTTGACTTAATATACATCACTTTTTTCTTTAAATTTAAAGTTTTTAATGTCTGTCACTTCTTCGTCGTGTGCACGGATTTCATATCCCCATTGCTTTATTTTATTAATATAAGCATCAAATTTAAAAATAGTATCTGCATACAGTTTATCTGTCGCTTCATTATTTTTAATAGCTCTTTCAATCGCAGCAATTTTTGTTTTTAACTCTTTGCTTTCTGCAGAAGCTGGTGCTTTTTGTAACTCTATTTGTGCTTTATCGAGTAAAGACAAAGCCTTCTTTTGACTACTTTTGTCTAATCTAGATGCAACCTGAACTAAATCTTCTGCTTCTAGTATAGGCTTGAAGTGACTTTGTTGTTGAACACTCTTGCTACTATTTGAAGAATTTGCCAATAGTGGCAAAGACCCAAACAACATTAACGACACAAGTGCTGAAACCTTAAGAATTTTTTTCATTTCTTCTCCTTTTTTTTAACCTATCCTATTATATCACTTTATTTACAAGATAAGTTTATATGATAATAATTATCACTTATTCTTCATTAAAGGTTTCATATCTTCCATAATAAGATTTGGCTCGATAAACGGAGCCAGATGAGATAAGAAATTTAGCAGAGTCATCACCGGACTTGCATAAAAAAATTTTACCTTATGATTATAGTGCCACAACTGGTCAGCATATTGGTACGCTTTAAAAGGTTTGTCACCGATGCCATCACCGTTTCGATCAAAACCTGCATATCTGTCCCAGTAGTTATACTCCACCACATTAGAAGACTCAAAGTTTTTTCCGGCATCTTTAACAACATCATTTATATTGGAAAATATTTTATTGTTTGTAATGATATTGTCTTTAATCGAAGCATGAAAATGGAGCGCCTCTGCGTTGTATGAAATCTCATTCCCAACAATGTAGCGCTTCATCCCCTTGCCTTTTTCCTGTCCCTGTATATAGAGCGCTTTTGCATTAAAACTGACATGGTTGTTTTGAAACATAAAGTTTGCCACACCTCCTATCATTACACCGATGCCTGCTGCACCATTAGAGCTAAGAATTTTATTGCCGATTACTTTTGTGTTTTGAGCGCCCATGAACATCATTGCCACAGAGTTATATTTGTAGATATTACCTTTAAAAGTATTGTCATGACTTAAAGAGACATGTGTCGCAAATCTATTGCCTATGAATTTATTGTTTTTAAAAAGATTATGGTTTGAATAGTTCAGCGTGACATCTCGCACATTCTCGATTGTATTGTCTTGGATTGTATTGTGATTGGCATAGTACAGTTTCAGTGCATTGGCCCGCAAAGGGAGGTCATTTTTTTTCGTTGTGATGTAATTATCTATAATACTGGAATTTTCTACCATATTCATATCTATACCATATAAAACATCATAGATGCGGCAATGACTTATTTCACAGTTTTTCACCTTCTCCATAGATATCGCAGCATCAATGCTCTGCATATTCATACCGCTTTTTGTAATGTGAAGATTTTTGAGCGTTACATTGGAGCTTTTTATGAAGATGACACTTCTCTTTCCATTGCCCTCTATGATGACATGCTTACCAAGACCTTCAATCGTCAAAGGCTTGTTGATGTATATATTGCCTTTGTAAATAGCATCATGAAGTTTAATCGTTGCGTGAGGAGGTGTTGCGTCGATTGTATCTTGCAGTAAATTCGCGAGAAGAAAAGTAGGAAACAGTAAACTTAGGAAAAAGAGTCTCATATACACTACTTTACTATTTACTTTAGTAAAATCTATGAATCTCTTCCATAATATTGGCGAAATTCACATCATCGCCTTTTTCTTTGAGAAATGCGATGAGATATTTTTCACTTGCATCCGCACCTTCACTTTTTTCAATTTCCAAAAGTTTTTTATAGAGCCCTGCTATGATTTCTATAACATGCTTGGAAATTGTTTTTCGTGATGCGTGATAACCGATGATTTCTCCCGTATCTGTATCTTTTCTGATTTCAAACTCTGTGAAAATCCAGTAATAACGTCCATCTTTTGCCAAATTCTTTACAACTGCATTGATGTTCTTCCCTTTTTTCAGAATTTCCCATAAAAGTTTAAAAACAACTTTAGGCATATCGGGATGGCGCACAATACTGTGAGGTTGACCTATCAACTCTTCTTGAGTATAGCCACTAACCTCCATAAAGTAATCATTTGCATAGGTAATCTTTCCTTTTGCATCTGTTTCACTAACAATGTAGCGTTTTGGGTCTAGTTTTATCTCTTCATCTATTGGGGTAGGCTTTTGCATTACTGTGCTCCATTTAAAAATTTTATAAGACCATAACTCACATCTCTAAAACCAAAAATTCTTGCTCCATGATGTTTTTTTGAAAACTCTTCTGCTGCCTTATAAGAATCAAACGGTACTAAATCGTCACCAGCAGGAGAAATTTCATCTGAACCATATACAAAAAAAGCACCTTTTGCATTAATCACTTTTGATGTTTTAAAATCAGTTACATAGAGTGTTTTAAAACCATGCTCACTTTTAATATGATACTGACTATACCAACCTGCAGGATGCAGATAAAACTCAAACATCCCTTTTGGAGAAGAAAAGAGTACTTTTTTTCCATCTGAGAGCTCTATTTCTGCCACACATGAT
>JALUWT010000070.1 GCA_027019325.1 Sulfurimonas sp. | reverse complement strand
AATATGTAAAGTGTGATTTTATGGTCTGATTAAGTGCTTTTGGATTCAAAAAAATGAGTTTTTTTATGAATTGAGAGGCAGGGGAAATGTTATGGAATTATTTGGGTATATAGAACTGGTGCTGTCCACCATAATCTTATGCTATAATATCCTCATGAAAAGTAAAATATTAGTATTTCTGCAGTTTTTTATCATCTTTTTAATGATTTTGCCCTTGGGTACACCTACAATTCATCTTTATCTTGGCGGTGTGATTTTATTAGCCGGTGGGATTATTGGGCTTTTGGGTGTTGGTGCACATAAGTCGGGAAATTTCAACATTCGTCCTGACATTAAAGAGAATTGTGAACTTGTGACAGATGGCATTTATGCCTATGTCAGACACCCCATGTACCTCTCCGTTTTGTTGATGATGTTTGGTGTGAGCGTTATATATTTTACCTACTATGAGTTTGCTCTCTATATCTTTTTAGTGCTTATTTTGTTAGTAAAGCTTTTTTATGAAGAGGGCTTATGGCAGTGCCACAGCCCAGAGTATGAAGCATATACGAAGCGAACAAGGAGACTGCTCCCTTTTCTTTTTTAGCGATTTGATATAATAATATAAATAAAAGGCAGGTGTATGCGTTTTTCTCTTCTTACGATACCTTTGATTCTTTTTTTTACAGCTTGTAGCGCACCGATGCCAAAACCTGTTGCTGTTAGTCCTACAAAAAATTCCATAGATTATGTGAAAGATGTCAAGCCTATTTTAGATAAACGCTGTGTTGTTTGTCACTCCTGTTATGGCTTGCCATGTCAGGCAAAGTTTAACTCTTTTGAGGGCATAGACAGAGGCGCAAATAATATCTTTTTATATATTGATATGCCTGATGGAACATTTATAACGAAAAATCTTGTCATTAACCGTTGGCACGACAATGTAAATGCTCTTTTTGGTGAAAAGAGCAGGTTGAATCCTAAAAAAGGTACGATGGATATACTAGACAGAAGTGTCGGCTCGTACCCGAATGTGTTTGTTGTTGTAAAGTTTAAGGATCTTGCTGATTTTATTGACCTGATGAAAAATTCGAAGAATAGTGCTAATGATATACGAAGAATGAAAAAGTATTTTATCTCCCGTTCTGACAAAGATTTTTGGAAGGTTTATGATTGGTTTCAAGCTCATTTTGATGCAGCAGAACCGGTGAATTCCGGTTTGTATGATCTGAACCGGTATGCACGAAGTCCTTGGGAGAAGGAGCAGTAATGGATATTGTTCTTCTTGTCAAATCTATTATGGGGCTTGCTATAATTTTAGGGATTTTAATTCTCTTTTTTCTCTATACGCTCTCAAAAAAGAAAAAAACAGCGCAAAAACAAAAGAAGCTTATTAAAGAAAGTAAGCTAAAACAAAATTATGAGTTACAAAATCTGCTTAAAGTCATACGCGATAAACATGCTACGACAAAAGAACTCTCTGAAGCGCTTGATTTAATCATCACACACTATGGACACATTCATACAAAACTTGGTATTCGCACACATCCAGAATTTGACATTTACTCGGAAATTTTATTGCGTATCTGCCGACATCCCAACACAAATAAAGATATCATTATCAAATTTGATAAAGCACTGGAAAAACGTAATCCAGAGTATGTCAGAGAGATCAATGACTCTCTGACAAAAGGTTTAAACTCCAGAGGGTTTTAAGCTTTAGTATGGGCTTTTGCAGTCGCTTCTTTGACTGTTTGGAGCAACTCTTCAAATCCTGCATCACTAGAGTGTTCGACTTTTTGTAATTCATCAAGTGATGCAGAAAGATTGCCTTCTTTAGCATCTTTCATAGCTTTTCTGAGGCCTTGATGAACAATCTGATGGTGTTTAGAAATGCTCGTAATATGTGAACTGCCTTTGAGTAGAGTGTTGGAGACTTCTGTGAACCATTTTCCAAATCGGCAGCTATTTTCATCTGCTATGCTTACCTCTTCTCGTGCTATAATAGCTTTATAACCTACAATTTTGAGTGCAATGTGGTCGATTTTACCGTTACTCACGTTAAACTCATTTGTAAGTGAGAGTGTTTTGTTCTTAATCTCTTCAGAGTTCTCTACGACTTTTGCAATGTTTTCTTTGAATATGTCAATAATCTCCATCACTTTACCTGTCTCGTCTATGAAGGTGTTACTAATTTCCATCATGGAGTTTGAATTCTGTTTGAGGCCGTTGATGTTTATTTCTACTTCTTGTGTCGCTTTTTGTGTGCGTTCTGCAAGTTTACGCACTTCATCAGCAACGACAGCAAAGCCACGTCCATGTTCACCGGCACGCGCCGCTTCTATGGCAGCATTGAGTGCAAGCAGGTTTGTCTGGTCTGAGATATCTTTAATGAGATTGATGATCTCTGCGATGGACATGACGCTGTCATTAAGGGAGTTGGAATCATCTCCAAGTGTATTGGCATGTGCTTGAATGTTTTCAATCGTCGTGGCAATCTCGGATGTTTGTGCTTCGACATTGACCATTCTGGTATTTGTCTTGGAGTTCAGTTCATTGATGTCTTCAAGTTGCAGAAGATTGTCTTCGATGGTCTGCTGTAAAAATTGTGTGCCGTCACTATAACTTTTAATGACGATATCTAAGAGCTTTTTTGTTTCATCATCCTCTTTTTGGGGTGATGCAGTGAGTGCTTGAACCTGAGAGAGTTCATTTTGCAACCTCTGCTTTTCCTCTTCTAAAGCTTGAATCCTCTCTTTATATGTCTTCTCTATTTTTTCTATCTTGCCACTGCATCCAAACATCAATTGTCCTTTTTTTGTCTTTGCATTATTGTAGTCTTTTATAGCTGAAGATTATCTGTTATTGGCCCCTGTATTTTATCAATATGTAAAGCCTGCAGGGCTGCAAGTTCTTGCTCATCTTTTACAAAACTGGCAATGATCTCTATGCCGAGTGATTTTGTAATGACCTCAAGAGAGTTCATAGACTCCTCGGTCTGATCAAGCAAGAAAGAGACATCCGCTTTGATAAATGCAGGGTTAAGCTCTTTTAAGTAATGAAAGTCACTAGATTCTCCCGTAAAAGCATTTATGCCAAAACCATAATTATACTGTTTAAAAAGATCTACAAATCCCTTAACTGTAGCAGTATTGTGTGTTGCAAATGTGTCAGAGACTTCAAAAAAGAGTTTGAAGTTGAGTTTTTTGGCATAAAGATAAAAGAGGGTGGAGAGCTCATCAAAGGCCTTAGAGTCTTTTAAAAACTCATTGGAGAGGCGGATGGAACATGTTCCTCCACTCAGTTGCGGGTGCTGCATAGTAAGGAGTTCTTTAAGGGCTACAAGATACATTTTTCCTACAAGGCCAAGGTTGATTGCCGGTGCGATGAAATCTCCATAGTAGAAGCGTTTGTTCTCTCCGCCATCTATCGTGAAGGTCATGACTTTATGGTTAATCTCTTTTGTTTTGCTGTCAAGCGTCGGCCAAAATTTCAGACTGAAGTAGTTTTTCTCGATGGACTCCTCAAGTATAGCTCTCCACTCCTCTTTAGGGAGTGCCTTTTTAGCATTTTTCTCTTCATAGACATAGATGTTTTGGCGCTCATCGGCTTTGGCTTTTGTGAGTGCATCATCCGCACGGGTTAAGAGTTCACTGAGCGTGACATCCGGTCTGTATCTGTAGATACCGATGTTTATGTAAATTTCTTCTGTATCTACACCATTCTCTTGGGCCAAATCGAGAAAAGCTTCAAAGATGTTGCGTGAGATAGATTCAGATAGGTAGGACTCACAATCAGGTAGCATCAGTGTAAACTCTGTTCCATTGACACGGGAAATGATTTTCTCTTCGATATCTTCACACTCCTTTTCAAAGATCTTTGCCAAAGAAGAGAAAAATTCATCGGCCTCTTTGTGTCCAAGCTGCTTGTTTAAAAGCTCTGCACTGCTGAGGGCTATGAGCATAATGCTGCCACCCTCATTCTTTGTTTCAAGCTGAATCAGTTCAGGAAGTTTAAGCATAAGGTAACGACGATTAAAGAGTTTTGTTACAGGGTCATTATAAAGAAGCTCTTTGTTTCGCTGTGCGGCAATATTTGCTTTGTTAAATATCTCCTCAACTTTTTTCACCATTGTATTCATCGCACGGGAGACCTCTTGAAACTCTGTTGTATAAGGCTCTTTCGTTTCAATAAGAAACTCATTTTTGAGAATGGCTTCTGCCTGATGCTGTATGCGCTGCAGAGGTTTGAGGATGAAGTGAAGCATAACGCTTAAAACAAACAGAGAGATAGCTACAAAAATAACAAACAGATAGAGCAGTTTGCTAAATGTTTGGTAGAGAGTCTCATAGACTATATCTGTATCTGCTTCTACTGTGAGCTTTCCGATGATATTCCAGCCTGAAGTAACATCAGCACTCACGGCTTTGAGGCGAATGTCTGCAAAGTTTACAAACCATGCCGGTACATCTGCTACGGGCTCATTGTCCTCTTGTGTATATGTGAAGCTCGCATCGTTAGAGACAAACTTGATGCGTTTGTAGTAACCACTGTCAAATTCTGAGTCTATAATGCTGGTAATGACTGCAGGCTCACCGCCTGTTTGGGCGATTTTATTTGTGAGTGCAGAGATATTATTGACAGTTGTCTGGTAGAGACTTTCCAACATATCTTTTTTGGCTGTTTCATAGTTTATGGCCATAACAGAACCTAAAATCGTTATTATCATGAGTGAGAGTGCCAAGGCCATCTGTTTAAATAGTGTCATAATTTTTTCCTTTTCATGTTGGCTTCCAATCTTTTCCATTTTTTTGATTTTGGACCGGTATCACCATTAATCATCTTTATCACTTTGATTAAGTCAGGTCGTTTAGATGCCGGCAGCACAAATCTGTTGTTATTCCCAAGAATGAGAATTTCATCTTTGTTTTTTGGCTTGGGCACTTTGAAATAGGCAAGAACCATGTGCGAAATTTGTCTGCCTTGCCTGTCTTGGTATATAACATAAGCAAATTTCATTCTATGTGGGTCGATGCCTAGCGCTTTTAAAATGTAATATTTTGCAATGGTGTAGTCTTCACAATCTCCTGCATTTTTCCCAACAAACTCATAGAGGGTTGCCCAGTAATCACTCACGCCATAAGTCTTCATATCGCTTTTGTAGTGAATGAAGTTTATCCAGGTGTTGACGGTGTTGAGTTTTTTTATAGTTGAGGCAGATTTGAGTTTGTGTAGCAGGTCTTTGTCAATGGCAACAAACCTGTTTTTTGCAAAAGCACCATATTTTTCAAGTGCACGCTCTTCAAGCTTTTTTGTGATGAGCTGCTCTGCATGCAACAGAGGTAGAAAAAGAAGTGCCAAGAAAAAGAGTCCGCGGAGCATATTCATTTTTTAATTATACAGAAATTCTTAGACTTCTTGTATAACCTAGATGAATTTCAGCATTTTATAGAGAGTTTTAATCAAGGCAGATGTTCTTCAGCATAGCCGTAGCTATGATGAAGGTTATCTAACGCAGAGTAAAGCTCTCTATAAATTGCCCAAAGGGAGGGATAAAAAAAGCGAACTTGCACAAAACTTTTTCTCACCGTAGCTACGGCTACACTTGCCCGCAGGAAATGCCCTTGGAGTACAAAAAAGATTTTGCACAATTTCATCTTTTTTTCTTCCCTCTGAGATTCATCTAGGTTATGCAAGGAGTCTAAAGCTGTCTTTTATTAAAGCCGGAAGTTCCAAGTTTTGCTTTTGTTTTAAAATCTTTTGCATAAGGTTTCAAGTAAGGTGGGATGGCGCGTCCTTTGAGTTTGAGCATATCGTCGAGCATAAGCCTTGCTGTCTCTTGCTCCGCGATATTTTTTACCTGCGTGAGGTAGGTAAATATCAGCTCGCCTAAACGCGGCAGTGAGATTTTGTATGTGGAGTCAGTACGGGCATAAATCCAAAGTGAAAAGGCATAAAAGTTTTCAAAAACGCTTTCACCTTTCCAGAGCAGTGGCAGTGATTTTTTGAAGTTGCCACTGTTGTAGGTCAAGTCCCAAAAACGGGCAAAACGTTTCATAATTTGAATATCTTTAAAAGAGAGTTGTTTGTTCTTTAAGATGTCATAGGGTGGAATGTCGCTGTAGACCATGCCGTGCTCAATGTCATGGCGGTTGATGTGCGTGCCTGAGAGCTTTTTGAGTATGCCTATTTGTATTTCACAGCTGCTTAGGCGTATGAGCTCATCAAGATTAGCCCCAAAACTCTCCAGACTCTCTCCCGGCAGTCCAACGATGAGGTCAAGGTGAATATGCGCTGTTGTCTCATTTTCTAAAAAAGTGATATTTTCTTTGATTTTGTCAAGTTTGAGCTGGCGTGAGATGTTGTTGGCGATTTCAAGGTTGAGCGTCTGTATACCAATCTCAAGTTGTAGTGCTCCCTCTGGGAAGCGTCTAATCTTCTCACGCAGCGATGCAGGGAAATGGTCGGGAATAACTTCAAAATGGGCAAAGTAAGGCGGCTCTTTTTCCAAAAAGAAGTCTAAGATTCTGTTGGCGGCTTTCATATTGAGGTTAAAGGTTCTGTCGACAAATTTAAAGTTTCGCGCGCCCCGTTCCCAAAGAGTTTCAAACTCACGCAGCACCTCGTCCAAATCAAATGCACGCACCTTCTCATCCATAGAGGATAGACAAAATTCGCAGGCAAAGGGGCATCCGCGTGAGATCTCTACATAGATATAGCGATTTGCAATATCGTGGTCGCTGTAGTAGCGGTAGGGCAGTGCAATGGCTTGTAAGTCCGGTATGCTCATACGGATAATGCGCTCACTCTCTCTGCTATGTAAAATATCTTTACAGAGGTTGTAAAAAGCTAAATCTCCTTCGCCCTGTATGATGTAATCTGCAAGGTCATAGTTTACCCGAAAAGGCTCATAAGTGACTTCCGGACCGCCTAAGATGATGATAGTACGGGGAGAGACTTTTTTTAAGATGTGAATGAGTTCATGAATCTGTGCGGCATTCCAGATGTAAACACCCAGACCTATAATGTTAGGATTTGTCTCAAGCAGCTTTTCTGCGACGCTTTGGAGCGCATCATTGATGCTAAATTCCAGTATTTCTGTATTCTCTTGCAACTCCTGCATATTTGCATAGAGATAACGTAGACCGATGGCAGAGTGTGTATAGCGTGAATTAAGGGTGCTTAGGATGATTTTCATAAAGACAGTTTATCATAAAAAAGTTGGAGGAAAAACAGCTAAGAGAAATAAAAGGGGAAAACTTAGCTGTTTTAAAAATTTATAGGAGTATCTCTCTCGCTTATGAAAGGGGGAAAACATAATTGAGATGTAAAATTATAATAATTATAAGTAAATAGTAGGTAAATACCTAAGATTTAATTGCTTTATACTCTTCAAGCATGTTATCAAGATCAGTAAAAAGCGTTTTCGATGCATTTTCCATCTCCACAAAATTCTCTGTAATGATTTTAGGGTGGTCATATTTAATGACAGAGTGATTTTTAATAAATTCAAGATTTTTAAAGACCATATTGTGCACTGTTGCATGCGGCACATCCATAGCTCTAAATGCTTTTGTATTGCCAAAACGTTCTTTTCCAAGATTAGCATACCATTGACCCATACGGCAGTGTTGATGGTCAGGAAAAGATTTGTTTGTATCTTCATTGAGTATTGCCGAGTAGGCATTGGACTTAAAGAGAATGTGGTCAACTTTGACAAGTGTTGTAAAGAGACGGTTTTGAACGTCAACTGCTGTAGCAGAAGCTCTTTGGGCAAGATGATTCAGGTCTTTAAAAGTGATTTCAAACTCATTGATAACTGAATTTGACTTCTGAGCAATGTTCGTAATTTCATCTGAATTGCCTCGCATATCATTTGCCTCCTGTTGGAGGGTTGAGATGGTGATCTCTATCTCATTTGTCGCTTTTTGTGTGCGTTCTGCCAGTTTTCGTACCTCATCGGCAACGACAGCAAAACCACGCCCATGCTCACCGGCACGTGCTGCTTCGATGGCAGCGTTGAGTGCAAGAAGGTTTGTTTGGTCAGCGATGTCCTTAATGAGCCCGATGACTTCAGAAATCTCACTGCTTCTGCTCTCAAGAGAGATGATGCCCTCATGTGATGAAGCAATAAGTTCAACAAGAGAACTCAATCGTTCTCCAATATCAAGAACATTGCTGAGTGACTCTGCAGACTCTTTAGCTGTCTGGTCTGATACCTCGACAATCTCACTTGCATTTGTTGAAGCGGTATTTAAATCGCCTTGAATAATACCAAGACCTTCAGCAACGCCACCCCCAAGACGTGTAAAGTCAGCAGACATCTCCCCTTTAATCTTCGTTTCATAACCGCTGGCAATGGAAGCAATAGCACCATTAACCGTTTTGGCTGTTGCATGAAAGAGCCCTTGTAGACCTTGTGGATAAGTATGTCGGTATGTTTTTCCCTGAGCAGCAGCTTCAATTGTTGCCGCGACATCGCGCATAAAAGCTTCGAGCTGATCAAGCATATCATTAACTGTCCATGCAAAAGCCGCTTCTTTGGAGTCGTCATTTGGAATGTGTGTAACACGGCCCTCAAGCCTTCCTTTTGAAGCATCAAAAAGTACCTGTTGCATCTGCGTGATGAGCGGATCACTTTTACGTTGTCCACATGCGTTAGGTATGAAGATCGCCACAAGTATCATTGCTAGCAGTATGCCACTTAAAATAAAGTTTGAAACAATCAAACTGTATATGATAACACCAAGTAGTGTTAGTAGTAAAACAACTGTTTTGTTATTTTTGAATAGAGATGATAAGTTCATCGTAACTTACTCCTTCTTGCTGTGTAAAATCGTTGAGAATTTTTTCTCCCGCTGCGATACCACCACTCTTTTCAGCTGCAAGCATTTTTGCATAGAGTGATTTGATGGTTTCGAGCGCTTGGGCATTTGGTTTTCTTCTAACAGAATAGTAACCTACTATGTTGCCTCTCTCATCGAGTGACGGGGTAACATCGGCATAAACCCAGTAATCATTTCCATTTTTTGTTTTGTTTACAACATAGGCAAAAATTTCTTGCTTGTTTTGGATTCGCTCCCATAAAAGCTTAAAGATTGTCTTTGGCATATCAGGATGGCGCACGACATTATGAGGTTTTCCTAAAAGCTCCTCTTCAGTGTACTCTGCGAGGTCCATAAAAATTTTATTTACATATGTGAGACGACCTTTGGTGTCGGTTTTAGATATAATGAAGTCATTTTCATCTAACTCTCTAGTCATGGTTCCACCTTATATTTTTTTCTAATAGAGAGTATTCTATCATATTATTGTTAGAATATAGTTATAATTGCAGTATGTTTTTATTACTTTCACTCTTTTACTATTTCTATTTTTCTATCATAGGTATATATATTATCTTTTTGCCAAAAGTTTTAAACGACGTGGGATACTCCGCAGGTGAAATCGGGATTATTTTTGCGGCAGCGCCTTTGATCCGTTTTATTTTACCCTTTTTGTTCATTAAAGGCTTGCAGTTAAATACAAAGGTCTTTAATGCTTCTTTAGTGCTTGTAATTCTCAGTGCACTCTCTTTTTACCTTTCTCTGGAACACTTTTATTTTCTTCTGCTTTGTAATATTGCACTTGGAATTGGACTTGCGCTGGTTTTGCCGTATGTAGAACTCATCTCACTTGATTCTCTTGGCAAAGAGCGTTACGGCAAAGTGAGACTCTTTGGCTCGCTTGGTTTTATCATCGTTGCGCTTGTTCTTGTGAAGTTTTTGTCCTCTGCATATGTTGCTTTTGATTTTTTACTTGTAGTAACACTCTTGATGAGTGCTGTCGCTTACTTTGTGCAAAAAGAGAGTACAAAAAAGGAGTGCAAAGAGCCGGAGGTTTATCATAATGACATCAGCCTTTTAAAAGATTGGAAACTTTGGCTTGCTCTTTTGTTAATGCAGACAAGTTTTGGCTCGTTTTACAACTTTTTTACCATTTATGAGACAGACAGAGGCATCTCTATGAATATGACCATTTATCTCTGGAGTTTTGGTGTCATCGTTGAGGTGGCGATGCTCTTTTTTCAAGGAAGATTTTTACGTGGCAATCTTTTAACAGTGCTGCAGGTGACTGTTTTTGCGACAGTGATTCGATGGTTCCTGGTTTTTCTCTACCCTGTAGATCTAGGCGTGCTCTTTTTTGCACAGTCCCTGCATGCTCTCTCTTTTGCCCTTTTTCACTCCGCCGCCATTAGCTACCTTTTCTTGCACTATAAGCACAAAAGTCTTGCACAGCAGTTTTTCTCAGGGATTAGTTACGGTTTGGGTGGATTAAGTGGAGCACTCATAGCAGGATTTGTCTATGAGCACTATCCAAATTATCTTTTTTTAAGCTCTTCAGTAATCGCACTGATGGCATTGCTGATGATAACGCTCTATAAAAAAAGTTCTAATAACCATGCTTGTCTGTTAAAATAGCTAAAGTTTATTTTGCCTTTATGCTTGCCTCATTGTTGGCATGCACATTCATTTGCGGATATGGAATGGAAATGCCTCTTGCATCAAATGTCAGTTTTACATTTTAAAACATCTTAAAATGAGACTTAATGAGATCAATGTCCATGAAGTGTCCTTTTGATTATAGGGTGAAATTATAACGTATATATTCCACTTTGCGTGAGAGTTTGTAGTAGTCATTGAGATAGGGAGAATCTACTTTAAATAGGAATTGACGATACTTAAGATAAGTTTGCCACACTTTTTTACTTTGAGGAATTTTACCTTTTTTACTCAGCTCAAAACTTACCGCTGCATTGATGAAGCCTTTGAGCAGTTTTACTTCAGGAGTTGCTTCAAAGCGGCGGGGAAACCAGAGCTCTTCAAGAACTTCGTGTGCATCGTAAAATCGTTCCTCACGCAGGCATTTTTTAAAGGCATCAATTTTAATCTGTGTCATTATGCTCCAATAGCTGCATATTCTTTCGCCAGTATCCTCTGCCGCCTTTAAGCGATATACAGTGGTAGTTTGGAAACCTTTTTTTGTACTCTTTGAGCCGCTCGAGTGTGGCTTTACCGGTATCGCAGTAAAACACAAAGAGACTCCCCTCTGGGTAGTTTTTGAGCTCATAGGGGTTGTATGTCACACTATCCGCTTTTTCAATCGGTGCGAGAATAGTATCTACAAGAACAACGGCAACATTTTTTTTGGATAATTTCGCTCTGTTTTCTAAAAATTCTTTTTGAGTCCATTCATTAGGGTAATTCATACTAAGTACCTATCCAAAAATAAAACCAAATAACAGAGTTTTAAAATGATGCCTAGTAGAAGGCAAAAATTCGCAGGAGCTACTAGTAGCTTCAAGTGTTTTTAACGCGGTAATAGGTATCATTTTAAAGCTCCCTGTGGGCGATAAGAAAAAGGCACATCTGCTTTGTTAGATTTTCTCATCTTAGCTATGGCTAGGATTTCAAAAATCTGCCTCACATCTGTGCCTTTTTCTTATCGCTGTTAATTGGTTTTATTTCTGGATAGGTACTTACAATTATACAGAGGATATATTAGAAGTAATTGAAAAGAAAAAAGAAGAAGGAAATGCTGTGCAAAAACAAATAAATGATTTTTCGATTTTTGAAGAGATTTGGCATGCAATATCACATGGTTTTGGGCTTTTTTTAAGTACCTTTGGTTTTGGAATCCTCTTTGGTATCTCTATTGAAAATGGGGATGGGGCAAAGATATGGACGAGCATTGTTTTTGGAGTCGGTTTGATTATCATGTACGGGGCATCTACACTCTACCATGCAATTCCCGAATACAAAGCAAAAGCGCGTCTGCAGATTATGGATCATGCTTCCATCTATATTTTGATTGCAGCTACATACACGCCTGTTACTATTTTGGGTGTTCAAGGCGTTTTTGGCTGGATACTTTTTGGAATCGCCTGGTTCTTTGCGTTTCTTGGCATCTTTTTAAAGTTCGCTTTTCCTAACCGTTTTGAAGTTTTTTCTTTGATTTTGTATGCACTTTTGGGCTGGATGATTATTGTCGCGTATGCGCCACTCATAGAGCATGCCGGCTGGCTGGCTTTTTCACTTTTGCTTGCAGGAGGCATTACCTATACGCTGGGAATTTTCTTTTATGCAAAAGAGAGTATTCGGCTCAATCATGCTATTTGGCATGTTTTTGTACTTGGTGGGAGTATCTTTCATTACTTTTGTGTTTTTTTATTGATTAGATAGGTTACAATTACATAATGGCAAAGAAAAACAGAAAAAATAGCAAAATAAACCAAAGAATACGAAAGTATTTTGATGATGACCCTTTTGATGTCGGCATAGAACGTGTTGAGAGTAAGACACTCTCTGAACTCTTTGCAGCACTCGGCATCTATGACATAGAGCACAATAAAAAACTGATGATAAAGACACTGCGGATGATTTGGAGCGAAGCAGAGAGCGCTATGCGTCAAGACATTTTGCACTTTTTTGAAGCTGACGGCAGAGTCTACAAGTCAGACAAACCAAAAGATGAGCCGCACTTTAACAGAGAAGAGAAGATAGACTCCATTCTGGTAGAACTCGATGTAAGTGATGAAGAGGCGCTGCGGCTGCACGATGCTTTTGCGACAGTGCGTGCAAAGAAGATAACAATAGAGAAGATGGAGTCCAAGCTGCGTCACATTCGTTTTGAGCTCAAAAAAGAGAAACTGGAACGTGAGCTTGAAGGCTTTTTTGACCTTGATGACAGTTTTGAGTTTAATGCTTCGCTGAAGTACGAACTCTATGACCAGAGCTTTCATAAAATACTCACACTCCATACGAAACCCTACTCTTATGAGCTTATAGAAGAGAGTCCTCTTGAAGAGTTAGTGGAAAAAATCGGCAGAGATAAACTTGAAACGGTAGCTGCCAAACAAAAAAGCATTGATGCTTTTTTGGCTGCACTCAAGTACCCGCATGCCTACCTCACAACAAAAGAGATACTTGATTCTCTGCGTGCATCACCGCCAAAAACAAAACTAACACATCCGCTTGTTAGCGCAAAAGTTTTAAAACGCATTGTTAGTGAAAAGATTGAAGCTAAAGAGATAGAGCTCCATGCTGAAGAGCTTCTAATCGTAGTGGATGAACAGCTTACACTGCCGCTTTCACAGCAGCAGCTTTCATATAATCTGGAGCTGCACATTGAACTTGACGGACTGCTTGAAGAGATTTGGGAGTCAAAACGTTTTAATTTTGATGGGGTCCATTCTGAGGTAAAAAAGGAGTACGAAGAGGAGTTCCTGACAGATTTAAAAGCTTTGGTCGATGAGTGTAGAGAGTATTCTGAGCTGCTGCATTTTAGTGAAGAGGAGCTGCATGGACGGGTGTATGAATTTTTACTCGACTTTATGCCGCGCTCACTGCATCTCACGCCCAAGATTCAGAGAAAAGTGACACGTCGTTTTCTGCACTCCATTCAAGGTGAGTTGATTAAAAAACAACGCCAAGAGCTTTTGGCACGGACAATTCGGGATTTTAAAAACCTTTTTCCTATTGCGCGGGGTATGCAGAGAAAACTCACACTGCACATTGGACCGACGAACAGTGGTAAAACATATACAGCTATGCAACATCTCAAAGAGGCAGATACCGGCTATTATCTGGCACCGCTGCGTCTGTTGGCGCTAGAGGGTTATGAGACGCTTAAATCAGAAGGTATTGATGCTTCGCTCATTACCGGGGAGGAGCAGATACTTGATGAGGAGGCGACCCATATCAGCTCGACCATAGAGATGATGAACTATGATGTCGATGTCGATGTCTGTGTCATTGATGAGGTGCAGATGATAGATGACCGTGACCGTGGTTGGGCATGGGCAAATGCCATCATTGGAGCCCCCGCACAAGAGGTCATTATGACGGGCTCGCCCAATGTCAAAGATGCCATTATCGCGCTTGCGGATTATCTTGGAGAAGAGCTTGAAATTATAGAGTTCGAGCGAAAAAATCCACTTGAACTTTTAGAGCATCCGACAGATTTCAAAGATATTGAAGCCGGCACAGCAGTGGTGGCATTTAGCAGAAAAGATGTGCTCAAACTCAAACAGCGCCTCTCTGCAAACTTTGATGTGAGTGTTGTCTATGGGAACCTCTCTCCGGAAGTCAGACGAGAAGAGGCACGTCGTTTTCGTGAGGGTGAAACAGAGATATTGGTTGCAACTGATGCCATTGCCATGGGGATGAATCTGCCCATTAAAACCATTCTTTTTTCAAAAGCAGAGAAGTTTGACGGCATTGCACAGCGTAATCTTTTTCCTTCAGAAGTTCTGCAAATTGCAGGTCGGGCAGGGCGTTATGGATTGCATGAAAATGGTTATGTGGGAGCACTCAGTAAAGAAGCTCTCTGCGTTGTGAAGAAAAATTTTACAAAAGATCCTAAAAAGATAGGAACACCTTTTAAAGTAATGGCGTCACTCGATCACATCAAACTTGTCAGCTCCATTTTGGAGGAGAACTCACTTGAAGAGATTTTACGTTTTTTTATTAAAAATATGGAGTTTAACGGACCTTTTTATGCGGCAAGTCTCGATGATATGCTTGAAGCTTCACGCATCGTGGATTCGTATGATTTAGACATTGCGACAAAGTATAGCCTTGCCTGTGCACCGCTGACTTTGAAGTCTTCTTACATCATTGAAGCGTATGAAAGTTACATTCACTCTCTGGAGAAAAAAGAGCCTATTTCCTACCATCTTCCGAGACTGCAGGGAAGTTATGCACAGACTTCCGATGAGCTGCTACGTGCGGAAGATATGGTCAAAGAGATATCACTCTATCTTTGGCTTTCATATCGGTTTGAGGATTATTTTGTAGATGAGCAAAAAGCACGACAATACCGTGGTGTAATTAACAAATATATAGAAAATACGCTGCAGCAGGCACAGCTTGCACAGGTTTGTAAACTTTGTTCCTCTCCACTGCCGCATAATTCAAAATATGCGATATGCCAGTCCTGTTTTAAAAAGCACTATACTCATAAACGAGGACCGAGACGCTCTCCTCACTAGTCTTTTTTAACTCTTAAACTCATCTATGGTCGCCTTGAGGGATGCAGCAACTTCTACAAGCCGTGCAACATCACTTTCGATGCTTGTTACGCTTGTTCTGTTCGCAGTTGAGAGAACTTCGATATCGGAGATATATTTGATGATTTCGTGAAGACTCGCACTCATATTGAGACTGTCATCTTTTGATTTATTTGCCGCTTCTATTGAGCTCTCCATCGCTTCTGTTGTGATGTTGATTTTTTCTTCAACATCGTGTGAAACATCTGAAAGTGCTTCTATATTTTTTGTATTGTCAGCCATTTTATCGCTGACATCATTGATGGATTGTACAATGGTACTGACTGTGATATCTATCTCCGCAAGTCCTTTTTGTGTACGTTCTGCCAGTTTTCTCACTTCATCGGCAACGACGGCAAAACCACGTCCGTGTTCGCCTGCGCGTGCCGCTTCTATGGCAGCATTAAGTGCTAACAGATTTGTCTGCTCTGCAATGTCTCGAATGATGTTAAGTACATCTTTTACCTGATCGGCATCTGTTTTTAAAGAGGAGAGCTCTTCAAGAAGCTGGGATTCTGTATCGACAAAATTGATAACTTCCTGACTTAAAGTATTGAGAGAATCTTTTGCAGAGAGTAACTCCTCTTCTGATGCCTGGATTTTCTCTTGTGTTTGTGTCGCCGTCTCTATGGTCTCATCAAGAATATTTTGAATACTTTCACTTTTTTGAGCGGTTTTTTCCACCAATGCCTGCTCTTGCTGCGTTCCTTTTCGGATTACATGCGAAGCAGCCTCTATCTCATTAACTATCTCTTTGTTTTGATGTCCGAGATGTTTTATGTCAGTGATGGTGCTTTGAATCATCGCAATGAATTTGTTGACTTCATTGGCAGTCTCTCCAAACTCATTTCCTTTTTTGTGAGCAAGTCTCTTTGTGAGGTCTTTGTCGCCGCTGACCAAATCAGCAATCTTATCTCGTAAGGTATTAAGCGGTGTGAAAATCTCACGAACAAAAAAGATAGTGGCTATAATAGTAAAAAGTATGCCTGCAATAATGAGTGCAATCACTAATGTCATGTTTGTGCTGTTAATCTCAGCATCATTTTTATCTAAAGAGATAACCAGATCCATAGCGCCTAGTACATAACCAACTTTTGCATTATAGTGACACTGCAGACATCTTTTTTCTGCAATCATTGGTTTTATCATGCGGATGGTGTGGCGGCCTTGCATATCTTTTTCTAAAATTTTCGTAGTTTTATTATTGAGAGCCGTTCGAATGAGGGCATCTTCAGTGAACTTTTCATTGGGCGCATAGACTTCAAGAACAGCTTTTGATTTTATGATATCAAGATGCTTTATACCATCAATCTTTCTTGCATGTTCAAAGGCACTCTGCACAACTGCAGGATCTCCCATCATCATACTTGTTGTCATTGTTTGAAAGATGGATTCACTCAACATTTTAAGTGATTTTTTTGCTGTAGAGTTGGAGAGATTGTGCAGTGTTGCAGAGAGGTAGTAGGTGATGGAAAACAGACCAATAATACTAAGGGTGAGAATCGAAACTATAACTTTTGATTTTACTGATGCAAACATGACAAATCCTATGACGCTTTAATAATAAATTTTGTATCTATAATTGTAGCAGGATATTGTCCTGTGAATGTCTCAATGCAATCACATCGAATAGATAAGCAGCTCAATCTGTTTTAAAAGTTCCTTATTTGTGTTTTCTCGACTCGCAGAATAGGCAAACGCAGCACCGGCACCGACACCCTCTTTAGCCTCTCCCTCATCATATTTATGCAGGATGGGAATTTCTGTTTCTGTAAAACTGAAAGTTGTGTAAATTGCATGCGGTCTGTAACTGAGGTTTTCTAAAATATGGACAATATTGGCATTTTTATCTTTGGCTACCCACTGCGTTGTAGCAAGCGTGATATTACTGTGATTGATGCGCATCAAAACATCCTCACGCAGATTGTCTGCGATGAGCAGGCAGGCTGCCATCTGTGTTCCGCCGGCTAAGACAATGTGAAAACGTCGGCTAGCCTCTAGTAAAAAACCTGCAGAGAAAATGAGCATATTGTCACTGACAATGCCGAGCTTTTCAAAGTTGCTCATAGTGTCGTTCACAAGCGAGAGGGCTTTGTCTATGGTTTGTTTTTTAATGTCGTTTGGAACATGCAAAAAACTTGATGAAAAGTCATCGGCTATATCAAAACCGAGTGCAAGTGCAGAAGCTGCTGCCGTTGTCGTTCCTGCAGGCGTGCTTTCACCTAAAATGAGATAGTTGCCTTTGAGCTCATATTCACGGCCGGCTTTGCGTCCCTTTTCAAAAACTTCTGCAGCATCTATGTTTGCGCCTTTATCAATGCGCCCAGAGGGCTCAATGCCAAAAGAGTGCACAAGGCAGTTTTGCGGTTGCGTGACAAGTCCGAGGTCAAATATCTCTATGCTCGCAAAAGGAGAAAGATTGTGGCTTGCACGGGTGATGAGCGCAGGGGTCGGCACGCCTGTTGGTGTCTCAGCCAGCTCACCAAGTGAAAAGACCTTCTCAGTAGAGATGAATTCCGCATCGAGGGTTGGCGTGAGAGGAATCATACCCGAAATGCCGGCTTGTGTGATGCCCTCTATTTCACAAGTTTTTGTAACACTTGCAGCTAAAACAAAGTCAGCTTTTCCTTGGGGTAAACTCTCTTCTTTGTCTGTAAAAATATTGTATGTTTTCATAATAAAATAACCTTAGCTAAATAGTAGTGTAATGATAGCCAAAATGATTAAAATTACCATGATGATTCTATCAATTCTTTTGGCAAAACGCAGCATATTTTGCAGATCTTTTGCCTCAATATTTTCTCGCCCTTGCCCAAAGAAAGCTTTTTCTTTGACAACACCAAAGTAAGAGGTGTCGCCACCGAGTTTGATGCCAAGAACAAGTGCCATTGCAGTGATGGGATGTCCTGCATTTGGGCTTTCATGTTTTGCGCCATTCTTGTAAAAAGAGAAGAGTTTTCTTTGTTTGCCCACAGCCATAATGAGTAGAGCTGTAATGCGCGCAGGAATGAAGTTGACAAAGTCATCAAGGCGTGCTGCAAACTTGCCAAAATTCTCATACCGTTCATTTCTATAACCGACCATCGAGTCCATTGTATTAATGGTTTTATAAAGGATGATGCCGGGTAACCCAAAGAGCAGCAGATAAAAGAGCGGTGCGATAACGCCGTCATTCAGGTTCTCAGCATAGGTCTCAATGGCAGCCTTATAAATATCGCTCTCGCTGAGATTCTCTGTGTCGCGTGAGACGAGTTGTGAGAGCAATGCTTTTTTATTTTCTGCATAGAGTATTTCTGCGACAGAGTCATAGAGCATTCTGTGTGCGAGGAACATGGAAGCAAGCAAGGCACTGATAATGATGGTGATTGCAGGTGCTAAAAGCTGTAGGTAAAAATAGATAGCAAAAGCAAAAAAGCTTACAACAGCTAAAACGAACCCAACTAAAAAAATACCTCTTCGTTTTGAGTCTTTGTAAAACTTCTCTTCAAAAAAGGAGATGATATCTCCTATGTAAATAATGGGATGCTTTAAAAAAGCAAATTCGCCGAAAATTTTGTCTATGAGGTATGCTAAGAGTGTAATATAAATGTTAGTGAGTATCATCTTTCAATCTTTCCATAATATAATCTAAATCTATGTGCTTGTGAATATGCTCTGCAAAGTTTTTGATGGATGCCGCTTTGTAGGCGTTAAAATCGTAGCCTCTGTAGGCAGGATTTATCTCACGAAAGATCTTTTTACGCAGTGCATCGTTGTCAAAAAGGCCGTGTACAAAAGTGCCGTAGAGATTTTTGGCTTTTTTGGCTCTTTTTTTCGTGACACCGTTGTGAATCTCATACCCCTCACACATAGTTCCAAAAAGATTATAACACCCTTTTGTTAGCACTTTGTTAGCGTGAAATGTTACTTCGCCTTTTAGTCGGGCAAGTCCTGGCATTTCTTGTATGTCAGACTCTATACATTCTTTATCGATTAAGCGCTCAAAGAGCATCTCATAACCGCCGCAGATAGCGACTATTTTGCGTTCGCTATCCTGTAAAATTTGTTCAAAGCCTTGCTCACGCAGCCATTTTAGGTCATCAAAAACACGTTTTGAACCGGGTAGAATGAGCAGGTCGTAGTTTTTGGCTTCACTGGCTCTGCTGATAAAATCCAGCTCTATCTCTTTGTCTGCTACAAGCGGCTCAAAGTCTGTAAAGTTAGAGATATGCGGGAGTTGAATCACAGCGACCTTGATGATGGCATCTTGTGTCTCTTGTCTGTAGTTCATCAGCGATGCGTTGTCTTCAAAACCGAGATTAAAAGGCAGATAGGGCACAACACCCAAAACTTTCAGGCCAAAATCACGCTCGATGATTTTTATGCCTGCATCAAAGAGACTTCTGTCTCCACGGAATTTATTGACAACGACACCGATGATGTTTTTACGCAGCTTTTTCGGCAGAAGCTTATGTACTCCATAGATGGAAGCAAAGACACCGCCTCGCTCGATGTCGGCGACTAAGATGATCTTTGTATTGAACTGCTTGGCGACATAGATATTGGAGAGGTCTTTGTCCATGAGGTTAAGCTCAACCGGACTGCCAGCCCCCTCGGCAACGATGCACGCATACTCTTTTTGAAGCGTTTTAAACGCTTTTTTGACGATGGGTTTGAGTTTGTCTATGTTTTTATAATACTCACGCACATCGGTATCTTTGAGGCTTTTACCGTTGATGATAAGATGCGCGCTGTTCTTTGCACCGGATTTGAGGAGAATGGGATTAAAAAGGGGTGTGGTTTTTAGCCCTATTGCCTCCGCAGCAAATGCTTGAGGAATGGCAATTTCGCCTGTATCGATGTCTGCGACAACGGAGTTGTTCGAGACATTTTGGGCTTTAAAGGGGGCTACTTGTATGCCTTTTTTATGTAGTAGATAGGTAATGGCAAAGCTCAGTGTTGATTTACCTGCATCACTGCTTGTGCCAAAGATACTAAGCGAATGCACCTAAAGCCTCTTTGAGTTTTGCCTGCGCATCTGTATCTTTGACTGCAAAACGCAGCCAAGAGCTGTCAAGAAAATCAAAGCTTTCACAGGAACGCACTAAAATCTTGTGTGCTAAAAGGTGCTCAAAGATTTCACTTGCGTGAGAGGACTGCGTGAGGATGTAGTTGGCATCACTCTCGACAATGACATCAAAGAGTCCTGAATTTTTTAAGATGCTTTGCAACTCCTCTTTTTGTATCGCATGGACTTTGTGAGCCTCCTCTTGAAAGTGTGTATCACTGAGACGCTCCTCTAAAAATTTCACATCGAGTGAAGAGATATTCCACAGAGGCATACCAAGTGAACGAATGTTCTTTTTATGAGAGAAAACTGCACCGATTCGCACTCCTGGGCATGCATAAAACTTTGTAAAAGATTGTATAATATAGAGTTTTTTGTAATCATCTATTTGTTTTTTCAAAGATTTATGCTTTTTAAATTCTAAGAAGCTCTCATCGAGGATAATCGTGCATTTTTTCTTCTTCCAGCGTAAAAAGAGCTCTTCTAGCTCATAATAACTCCCCTCCGGTGTTGAAGGGTTTACAAAGATAACGATGGATTTTTTCTCTATCTCAGCGTCGATATCTTCAATGCGATTGATTTTATAGATATCTTTTTTTGCTGCAAGCACCGCTTTTTCATACTCACCATAGAGAGGCGCATACAAAAAGACCTCTTTACCTTTGAGTGAAGCCAGCAGTGCATAGATGGCAGCCGTCGCGCCATTATAGAGGGCGATGTTTTGGCTTTCACATTTGTAGTTCTTGGCAATGAGCGATTTGAGTTCAGGGTAGTCGCTGTTGGCATATTTTGACACAAGGCTACTCTCACAGGAGAGTGTGCTTTGGGGTTGGTAGCAGTTGATGTTTGAAGAGAAGTCGATTATCTCTGCGCTCTCACAGTCTAACTCTTTTGCATATTTGTAAATATTGCCGCCGTGTTGCATCATTCGTCTATCTCCACATCATCCCAGAACTCATTGAAATCAAGGTTCGTCATTGCATTCTCATCTGCAAGATTTTTCTCAAGCAGCTTCTTCTCTTCATTGACAAAGTAAGCTTCAAGCGCTTCGTTAATGAGTGTGCTCATATCTTTTTTCTTCAGCTCGCTGAAAGCCTCAAGGTTTTGCATATTGTATTCGTTTATTGTTATTTGCATAAAAGTACCTATTCATAGATAAAACCAACTAACAGCGATAAGCAAAGGGTATAGGTGTAAGGCAGATTTTTGCAGAACTAGCCATAGCTAATTCAAGAAAATCTAACGAAGCAGATATACTCTTTGCTTATCGCCCGTAGGGAGGTTTAAAATAATAGCTATTACTGCGTTAAAAACACTTGAAGCTATATAGCTCCTGCTTGTTTTTGCCTTGTACTAGCTATTATTTTAAGCCTCTGTTAATTGGTTTTATCTATGAATAGGTACTTATAATTTTAGCGAATAATTTCACAAGGTGACATTATCTTTGACCAGTCGAGATCAAAATGTTTTTTTACATACTCTTTTGTGTGGGGAACCTGACAGCGTGAGCAGTCTTGATGAATCTTGTCGCCATAAACGCCTTGCCTGCCATCTTTTGAGTCGATATTGCAGTAGCTGTATTGCGTTTTTTGCTCTACTGACTTTATACCATCATCGCTAAAGCGAAAGTTTGGGCAAGAACAGAGATAGCAGTTGAGGGATTCCATGTCGTGACACTTTTTGTCTTCGCCATAGAGCGGACAGAAATCCGGCTCTTGTGTTTTCATATTGTCAAAATCAAAGTATTCGATGATGGCCTCTTGCGTGAGAGCATCTTGAAGCAGTTTTTCTACAATCTTTTTGTGTTTTTTGCCATGCTCACGCAGCCAGTTGTTATAACTCACGTGTTAGGCTGTGTAGATGAGTTTTTCATTGATAGCATCGCCTGAGAGCTCGACATAGCGCATTGGGTACATATCGAGATCTTTTGGACGGATGAAACCGCGTGTGACAATAACGTCTACATTATTGATCTTTGAGTGTGAGTCAATGTGCTTATGACCGGAGAGTGTCAAAAGAAGATTTTTATAGCCAAAGAGTCTTTTTTGTGCTTCATCGGTGTTGTTGAGTACATACTTATGCAGGTCTTTTTCTTCTGTACCACCCCAGTAGTTTGTGTAAGGATGGTGGTTGAGAATTACTGTCAGCTTGGAGTTTTTGAGTGTTTTTTCTGCAAACGCAAGTGTCTCCTCTGTATAGCGACCGTTATTTTGATGCTCTATACAGCTGTCAAGACCTAAAATGTTATACCCTTTTGCCTCTAACAGCCAGTCTTTGCCCGAAATTTTTAATCCACGACCATTTACGAACATCTTTTGGAACTCTGCAAGATTTATCTCATCATCACCTTTTGGTGAGGACTCTTTGTTGCCGCGAACAGAGTAGTAGGGCATTGTAAGTTTTTGTGCAATATTTTTAAAGGCTACAGCATCTTTGTCTCCAGCTACATTGTTGTTGAAGTTGTCTCCTCCAAAAAGAACGAAGTCCAAATCAGGGTAGTTGGCGTTAATAAACTCTACTGCAAGCTTCATTGCCTCTACAGAGTCACTGTCACTTAAATCCATATGGGAATCTGTAATGTGCATAAATTTGAGACTCTTTGCATCTGTTTTAGCGCTCTTTTCATCTGCTGCTGCAAGAAGAGGCATTGCACCGACAGCTACTGCACCTTTTAAAAATCCGCGTCTTGATATTTTTGGCATTGTGCTATCCTTGAGTTTTTTTGATTATAGCAAAAGTTTGTAATCGCTTGCTACCTGATTTCACACTATTTTAACAGAGTTGTGTTAGACTACGCAAAATTTTATAATTTAATGGACATTTTTTTGAATAAAACAGATTTACATGCCTTGATTACGCGTACAAAACCACTGCAGCTTTTAGTAGTTGAAGATGATGTAGAGATGCGCAAGGCTACGGTTACTTTTTTAAATACTTTTTTTGAAAATATTTACTGTGCAAATGATGGTCTGGAAGCTTTGGAACTACTTGGTGAAGAGCCGATAGACCTCATTCTCACCGACATCAACATGCCAAATATGAATGGTTTGGAATTTATAGCTAAACTGCGTGAGATTAACTGCGATCTGCCTATTATAATACTCTCTGCACATACAGAATCAAGTTACTTTTTGGAGAGTATTAAGCAGAGTGTCGATGGCTATCTGCTTAAACCTTTTGATGTGGAGCAGTTTTTCCTTCTTTTATTGAAAATTGTCAAGCGCCTTGAAGAGAAACAGGAACTTTTACAGTATCAAAAAGATCTTGAAGCGATGGTTGCTCAAAAGACAAAAGAGCTGGAGTACCGATGCCTGCACGAGTACTATACCGACCTTCCAAATGCCATTTCTCTGCATGAAGATTTACTGAAGTGGAAATGCGGTTATATACTTCTTCTGGATATGTCGCATTTTTCTGTCATTAACAAAGAGTATGGAAAAGAGTTTGCCAATCATGTCATCATTAGAACGGCACGAGTTTTAGAAAAACACATCCATAGAAATGCTAAACTTTATAAGACAGAATCAGACCGTTTTGCCATTTTACTCAAAGAGAGCTCTTTAAAAGAGGTTTACCTTTACTGTGATCAGATAGTTTCATTTTTTGACAATCACAACATTGGCATTGATGAGACAGAACTGCATATAACTTTTAATATCGGTGTCGATAAAATTCGCGCAGAAGTTTCTGATACCTTGATAAACTGTGAATATGCTCTCGATAAATCTAAAGAGCTTGGAAGTAGGCACTATGAAGTCTTTAGTGAAAGAACGACAGCTTTTAAAGATGAGAAAGAAGCTGTCAAGTGGCTGCGTCTTACGCGTGAGTTGATTATGGAAGAGCGAATTGAACCCTATTTTCAGCCTATCAAAGATCTCAAAAGTGGCAAAGTTGTGAAGTATGAAGTCCTTGCAAGAGGTCTGCATAATGGCGAGGTTATAGCACCGTACTTGTTTGTGCAGCAGGCTGAAAAGTTAGGACTCTCAACAGCATTGACGCGTTTGATGATTAACAAAAGTTTTGCTTTTTTTCAAGACAAAACAGAAGAGTTCTCCATCAACCTGACAGAGAGAGATTTGCTTGAGGGCTATTTGATTCGATTTTTGACAGTGAAGATGAAACAGTATAATATCGCGCCTGAACGTATCACTTTTGAAATACTTGAAAATATTACGGTAACAAAAAACTCAAAAAGAATCACTCAAAAACTCAACCGTCTGCGTGAGATAGGATTTCAGGTTGCTGTAGATGATTTTGGCATAGAAAACTCAAACTTTTCCCGTCTTTTGGAGATCAATATTGATTTTATCAAAATAGACGGTATCTTTATTCGTGACCTTAAAGAAAATGAAAAGAATAGAATGATTACACGAGCCATTGTTAACCTTGCAAAAACACTCGGTATTAAAACTGTGGCGGAGTATGTTGAAGATGAAGAGATCTACACGATGATACAGGAGTGTGGTATTGACTACGCTCAAGGCTACTATGTAGGGAAGCCTAAGCCCTATTTACTTGATACGTGAGATGATGAGATAGATAAAGAACGGCCCGCCAATAAGGGCTGTAACAATGCCAATAGGCAGCTCACTTTGCGTTGGTAAGGCACGTGAGAGCGTGTCACAAAGAACAAGAAAAAATCCCCCAAAAAGTGCTGTTTTGATGATGCGTTTTTGTACAGTCTGCGGGTAGAGTTTTGCTACGATGTGCGGTACGACAAGTCCTACAAAGCCAATAGGACCAGAGATGCTTACAAGCAGCCCGATGGCAAAAGAGGCGATGAGCAAAAGAGTGAGCGTGACCTTTTTACTCTCAACTCCTTTGAGCTTTGCACTCTCCTGTGAGACTCCCAGAAGTTGCAACTCAAATCTGTACGCATACACGGCAAAGAGCAGGAGTAACGCTACGATGCTTATGACGAGTGGAGAGCTCCAACCAATGATGGAGAGTGAACCCATGGTAAAACGAATGAGCATATCGTTTTGAATGGTGTTTCCGAGATAAAAAACGAGCATCAAAGCGGAGGTGTAAAAAAGGGAAAGCGCAATTCCTAAAAGAAGCAGAGCAGTTTGTTGTGAGCCTTTTAAAAACTGTGCGAGATAGAGCAGTAAAAAGATGGTAAGCATTGCCCCTAAAAATCCAAAGAGACTTACTGCTGCAAGACCAAAGAGTAGAGATGAGAGGCCGAGTTTAATGGCTATACCCGCTCCGAGTGTCGCACCGCTTGAGATGCCTAAAGTATACGGTGTCATCAGAGGATTGCGAAAGAGCGTTTGAAAGAGAAGTCCGCTGAGTGCGAGAATCAGCCCTGCAAAAAAAGTGAAAATGACACGAGGCAGACGGATGTCGTAAAATATCTGTGCAGAGAGAGAATTTGTATGCAAAATATTGCTGATGTTGAGATCAACGGCTCCCATGAAAGGCGAGACAAGTAAAACAGCGATAAGAAGAGTCCAGATGATGACGCTACGCATACTGCACCGCCAAAGATTGAATCTTTACATCATAAAGTTTGCTGAGATTAGCATCATTGAAAAAATCATCTTCAAAGTAATGTGCCTGCTGCTCTTTTAAAAAAAGAACAGGAGAGGCTATGAAGTTTGCCAGATGCAGGTTGTGTGTTATTAAAACTGTTTGGTGTGTTTGTTTTAAGTTTTTGATATGTCTGGCAATGATTTTTGAGTTTTTAGGATCAAGGTTTGCCGTGGGTTCATCAAAGATGATAATTTCACTCTCTTGCGTGAGGGCCTGAGCTATGAGTGCGAGTGCCGTTTCACCGGAACTAAGCTCACTGAGTAAATGTGAAGAGAGTGCTTTGAGCCCTAAAAGAGAGATATTCGCTGCAGCGATGCTTTTGTCTGCATTACTGTAGTCTAAAAAACTCTCTTTGTGTGCAAAGCGTCCCAATAAGACAAACTCTTCAAGCGTGAGAAATTCATCATAGAATTCTAACTTTGTAGGAATGTAGGCTATCTTTTTTGCCAGCTCTTTGGCTGCATATACCTGCAGATTCTTATTATCTATAAGAATAGTTCCATTATAATTAATAAGATTACAGAGGGCTTTTGCCAGAGTGCTTTTCCCTGCACCGTTTGGACCGAGCACTGTAAGGTGCGTAGCAATTTTAAGTGAAATATTTTTGAGAACCGTCTTTGCATCGTAGCTGCAGCTTAAATTTTGAAGTTCAATCATCTTGCATCTCGCGTGAGAGTCGTTTGATGGTAAGAGCAACTCTTTGGGATGGAATGTGCAGATAATCTTCATCGACAATGGAGATTTTTCTGTTTTTCGCTGCACGTGTCGGTAGTGCATACCAGTTTTGTAAGGCTCTTTTGACATCTACATTGGGTTCGGTTGCGTGAGAGTGCAGAATGATGATCTGCTCGGGATTGAGTGCAATGATATTTTCATAATTTAATACCGGTTGGGAGATGGCATCGTCTTTGTAGGCATTGGTATTGCCGCTGAGTTTTATGATGTCATTAAAGAAGATGTCGCTGCCTGCGACATAGATACCGCTGCGAAGATCCTCTTTGAGTCCGTAAACGATGAGAACGGAGTGGGGCTTTTTTGTTTTTTTAATGTTGTTTATAGCACTTGTTATATCTGTTATGAGTTTGTTAGCCTCTTTCGTTTTAGCAATTGTTTTACCTAAAAGGGCGATGGAATCTTGAATGTCTTGAATGGTTTTGAGTTTGAGCATCACTGTTTTGATGTGAAAATATTTGAGTTTTTCTAAAGTTTGTATATTAAAAGTCTGCCCCACAACAAGTGTAGGGCGATGCGCAATAATCTTTTCGATGTTTGGGTTGGTGTAGCCACCGATAATCGGCAGTTTCTGTGCCGCTTTTGGATAAAGAGAATAAGATGAGGTCGCCACAAGTTCATCACCCGCGCCAAGACCGTAGATGATTTCAGTGATGGAAGGACTCAGAGAGATAATTCTCTCTGAGGCGAAAGCCGTGAATACAAAGATAAGGAGAAGAAGAATGGTTTTTGTATTCACTGGGTTTTCCTTTTAAAATTTAAGTTTTAATCCTGCAAGTGCAGTTGTCGTGAAATTTACAGGATAAATAGCATTGTCTTTAATCCATAAACCATTTGATTGGTTAAATAAGTTGTTTATTTTAGCGAAAACTTCCCAATTGTCTTTTGCATAAGTTGCTGATATATCTGTTGAAGTATAAGCATCTTGTTTTTGAGAAAAACTATTTGCAAAATCATCTGCTGCATAAGCCTCAGAACGATATACTTCTGTTAGGGCAAGTGTTGCATATTTGTTTGGCAAATAATTTAGTGTTGCTTTTACACTGTGATTACTGACACCCGGTAGTTTCGTGTTATGGTAAATTGTTCCATCAGCAGCTTTTTCTTCATCAATTATAGCTTGAACATAGTTATAATTGAGGGCTACATTAAATTCTTTATTGATAAGATATTTATCGTATAAATCAAGACCATATTTATGAGATTTGTCTAGATTTCTATTGTTTCCATAGGTGTTGACTGTTTTATCTAAATAAATTTCATCTTTTAAATGAATATAATAAAAAGAAATTTTAAATTTATTTGCAGGAATTATAGCGTTATAGCCAACTGTATAATTGTCTGTTTTCATTGGTTGGATAAATCTGTTAAAATCGGTAACTGGAGCATATGTAGGTGGAGGATATGTTGTTGCAAAAAACATGTCAATAACAGGTGCTTGATAACTATGAGAATAATTGGCGAAAAGAGAACTTTGTCTGTTTAGCATGTAGCTATATCCTAACTCAATACCATTAAGATAATTATTTTGTTCTAATATTCTTGAGGCTTCGCTGTATTTATAGGAGACCTTTTCATATCTGTAACCTGCCTTAAAAGTGTTTTTTCCAAGATAAAATTCACTCATAAGATATAAAGCATTATTATTTTTTTGCGTTTTATCTTTGCTTTGTGTTCTTTGTCCAAAAAAGCCATTATAACCTATGCTTAAGGCATATGTATCCGTTGCATAGTCAATACTTGTTTTTATAGAATTGTAAATATAAGTATTGATGCCATAAGACGGAATATAGTCAGAAGTTTTGTATTCATGATTTGCATCAATATTGAAAGAAAGAGCATCATTTATATCATATGTAGCTCCAGCACTTATGGAGGAAGTTGTATATTTTTGATGTACTGAAAAAGCCCCTTTTTGGAAAACATCGGTGTCATACTGCTGCTTTGTTAAATAGCCTGGATAATTAACATCAATATTGCTAAAATTTGCGCCAAGACGAAGCTCTAAGTCTTTAATGGGTGCATATGATAAATTAAATGTCCCTGTTGAAAATTTATTTGAATCTTTGTTCCCTTTATTGTCAATATAGCGGATACCACCATTCTTTTGTGCTTCACCACTTGCAGAGAGAGCGAGTTTTTTATCTTTATGCCCAATGTAAAATGAGCCATCTGCCAAACCATAAGTACCCATATAAAAAGAGACACTTTTTTCATTACTCTTTTTCGTTGTGATATTGATAACACCCGCATTTGCACCATCGCCAGCTGTTACAATACCAGAAGATTTTATGATTTCTATTTTGGATATAGAAGCAGGAGAAATAGAACTTAAGAGTTGAGGTACGTTGTCAATATTGTTGAGTTTTCTACCATCTACCGTTATGACAACATTTAAAAAACCATTACTTGCCCCATATCCGTGCATATCTATGAGTTGTACAAACGGATTTCCATAAGAAGGCATAGTTGTGACAGAAGTCTGCTGATTTAAAAACTCATAAATATTTTGTACATGTGCTTTTTCTATATCTTTTGCAGTATAGATTTCTACTGCATCAGTAGATCTGAGCTCATCAGTTTTAATAGCCGTTGATGTAACTTCTAGCGGAGCAAGTGTAATGTCTTTGGCGCTCAGTTGGCTCAGTAGAGCAACAGATAGAAGTGATAGTTGTATTGTTTTTTGCATTATAATCCTCTTGTTTTGCATTTTTGGTTTTTAAATTGTTATGTATTGGATTATGCTGCAGGTGGAGAGTTAATCTTGAGTCGAAGGGGTTTACCGTCAAGGGTGCATACAGAGCTGCCGAGTGCTACAATTTTTTGCATAGATATATATGCTTGTATGGCTGCGAGTGTAAAGTAGTTTTTTCCAAAACCTTTAGGTGTATGCTTCATAAATGCAATAGTAACATATTTTAAAAGAAAGAAGAAGGTCTTGTAGATTCAGACTTATATAAGTTTAAGACTAACAAATCAGGTAAAGGAGTAAAATAATCCTCGCCGCTCAAGGTGACTTTTCGTAATGTTTCTTTATCCGGCAAAATCCTCTGAATATTCTTTATTTTTAATCTAGTGCAACAAAAAGTATAATACCCGATACACTTATAATTACCGAAATTATAAGCAAGCTAGATATGTTTAGATGTAGCTCTTTTTTTGAAAAAAACAAACCAAGGAGTATAAATACCATAACATCAATAAGTCCATGGCTTGTCCAATGGTGCCCACTTAGAGTCACCATAAAATTATGAACTGATAGTATTTTTTCTTTTGTAATCATCAAAAGAGTATTAAAAAAGATTGTTATTGCTGCTGAAATGCCAAATCCAACTGTAAATTTATCTAATGTAGTATTCATAGTAAACCATCCTTATGCATATAAGCTATTTCCGCTCCGTGCGATATAATTGCACCAGAACCATCCATATAAAGCATAAGAGACAACAGAAGTATACCGATATTAAAAATGAGCTTTTGAGCGGTTTTATTTTTTGCAACACTGTTTCTAAAGCTAATAATAGGAAGATAAAGTGATAAAATCAACACCACAAAAAAGATATGTTCTTTGGTTTCCATAAAAAATTTATGTGCAAAACTCCAACTACTTTTAACAATCACAGCTTTGTCTGCAGAATAAAAAACAACATACCAATATCCTGCAACTATCCAAATTGTAATCATTAAAAGTGCTATAGCAAGAGATAATTTTTTCACCCTTTGCTCATTTATATTTTGACATTTTACCGACACGATAAGCCAAACGATAAGCCCCATTGTAATTACGGCTATTGCAGGATGTACTAGCAACAATATTCCTTCAAACATAATTTCCTTTTCCTTGTATGAAATAATATGGTTTATCGCACTTTATCAGATAATTCCTAAAATTGTAGCATAAATTGAGAGCTTTATTCAAGCGCCTCTCGAAATGAATCGCAAGTAGTTTAAGTAAGTTGTTGTCATTATGGAAAGCACCTTTTGTCTTTGTGAATGTTCAGAACTGACGATGCACTGATTCTATGATATTGGTGGTGTAGACAACTTTTCCAATATCAGCTTAATGAGAAATAAAAAAAATACCCTATAGTTTTAAACTCTTGGAATAATAGAACATGCTAGTGGTTAAATCATTTTCATTTCATATTAATAAATTATAATTTCTCCATCAAAACAAAATGGAGAAAGTTATGAAACATAACAGTTTAATTTTAAAGGGTTTATTGGTTTTAAGTTTGGCAGCTACATCAATGTTAGCAAGTGAAGAGAATGATGGTGCAGATGAAGCTTATGTCGCAAAAATAACAATTGCCCAAAGTATGAATAAAAAAGAGACTTTAGCAGTGCTTGATAAAGTTTTATCGCCTTTTGAAGATATGACAGAGTATGCTCTTGATAAAGACTTAGATGGTATGAAAAAAGGCTATAAAAATATAGAAAATATTGAAGACAACTCTCTTTTAAAACAGACTATACCTGCAGGCAAACTCAAACAACTCTCAGAAAATATAGAAACATTAGAAACACTGATAGACAATGCACAATATTCAAAAGTAGCACTTTTATCTTCAAAAATGTTTAATGATTCTACAACAAACTTTAAATATAGTTCAAAAATAAAAGAGCAATTACATATAGAACATTTAGACTATATGGGCTTTAGAATTTTAGCACTGCTTAGCACTGAAAATCTAAATTTTGCTCAAATTTCCCATGCAATATCTAATGCAAAAAATAATTGGAATGCTATAAAGGGGAAAATCAAAGATGAAAACAAAGTGGAAGCATTTGATCTGCTATTTCAAGGATTAGACCATAGTTTACAAATCAAAGACACAAAAATGCTCAAAATTTTGGCTCAAATGGATTTAGCCTTAGTTGATGTTGTCGAAGTCATATTTGAATAATGGATAAAACATTAATAAATAGAGTTGCTGGGCTAACTTTATTTTTTTGGATAGTTAAAATACTATCTACAACAGTTGGAGAAACGGCTGCTGATTTTATAGCAGTTGATATGAATGTAGGCCTTATGGGAACCACATTATTAATGGGTGCAGTTACAATTGGTGTGGTATTTTGGAATTTTAAAATGAAAAAATATTTTGCACCAGCATATTGGTTTTTGATAGTTATGATGAGTATCGAAGGTACTTTAATAACTGATATTTTAGTGGATAATTTTGAGATTAGCTTGATTACTCTTGATGTTATATTTACAATTATGATGATTACAGCTTTTTACTTATGGTATAAAGAAGAAGGTACTTTATCTATCCATAAAATAACAAACAATAGAAGAGAAGCGTTTTATTGGCTTATTGTTCTTATCACATTTGCACTAGGAACTGGTGTTGGAGATACAGTATCAGAATTCTTAAAATTTGGTTATTTGAATTCGTTAATGCTCTTTTGTAGTATATTTGTAGTTGCTGGAGGATTGTTTTATACGAAAATATTAGATGGTGTAACTGCGTTTTGGATTGCATTTATTGTTACTCGTCCTATTGGAGCATCATTAGGAGATTTATTTATACAATCACCTCAAGATGGAGGCATGGGCATTGGTGCAGGAACTATTAATATTACTTTTTTTGTTGTAATTATAGCAATAGTTAGTTATTTAACAATTAGTAAAACAGATGTTATTGAAGTGAAGGAAATTTAAGTAATGGGTAAAATATTAATAAATAGAGTACCCCATATAATTTTTTTATATCTAATTTTTTAGATAGGACATTAGGGTTAGGATATACACAGGGTTCTTTACTTTTTTCTCAGTTTTGAGTTTTTTAAACTTCTCATAGATGGCATTAAGTGTCTTTTCTTTGGCTGTAAAGTTCCATATTTTGTTATTATTGACAATGAGAGAAATGGCTTTGTGTCCGATAGATTTCATTAAAATTTAGGATTATGTGAAAAAAATGGGTATAAGTGTATGCACAAGGGTATTATATAGGTGAGTTGTCTGCTACTTTACTCTAAAGTTTTTAAATGTTATAGAGCTCTTTTTTAGCTAAAATATATTTATGAAACTATCTCACTTAAAACAAATTACAGAGTATTTACAAAAATATGAAAAAATAACCGCCATCCATCGCGTGAGCGATACCATTATCCGCGTGGTGTTTGACAGAGATGATGCCCTCTACTTTAACATGCAGCGCTCTAACTCCTCTATATTTAAATGCGAGGAATATCCTCGTTCAAAAGTTTACAATGCTCCTTTTGATGTTATTTTGGCCAAGCGTTTTAACCGTTCAAATATTTTGAACGTTACACTGCTCAACGGCGATAAAATTATCCGCTTTAAAACTTCAATCGCTTCAGCATACAAAGAAGAAATCACGTATCTGCAGTTTGAATTTACTGGAAAATATACTAATGTTATTATTCTTGATGAAGAAAATCTTGTCTTGGAAGCTTTACGTCATGTTGATCTTTTTGCCTCATTTCGTGAAGTGCGTGTCGGGCAGAAACTCCTTGACGTACCGCCTGCGCCTTTTGTGGCAAAAGAGTACCCGCTTGAAGATGTGGAGCAGTTTTTGTATGAAGTTTATGCAAAAGAGCAAAATGCAAAGCTTGAGAGCTTAAAAAAGCAAAAAATTGCATTTCTGAATAAAAAGCTCAAAAAGCTACAAAAACTGTATGATAAACTGGACTCTCAAGAGGAGTTACAAATAGAGGCACAGAAATATGAGCATTATGGGAATTTGGTGCTCTCAAATGTGCAAAATATTAAACCTTATGAGAAGCGAATATATTTAGATGATTATGAGGGCTCAAAAGTGGAGATAGAGCTTGATAAGCCTCACGCAACGCCTTTTAGCATCAGCGAAATGTTTTTTACGAAAAGTAAGAAGGCAAAACAGCGAGCGAAACATCTGCACATCGAAGAGGAGTCACTGCGTTCAAAGATAGAACACATTAAACTTTTTATGAACACCGTTGCCGAGGCAAAAGACATTGCAAAAATAGAGCTGCTCTTTCCAAAGAAAATACAAAACAAAAAAGTTAAAACGAATGATTCCATCGAGACCTTTTGGATAGAGGGGTATAAAGTAGAGCTTGGCAAAAATGAAAAAGGCAATATTGTAGTGCTTAAAAATGCCAAAGCTCGAGACATCTGGCTGCATATGCGAGATATGCCCTCTTGCCATGTCATCATTCATACAGACAAGCAGCAGCTTCCACAAAATATCATTCAGGCTGCGGCACGGCTCTGTGTAGATTTTACCACCACTTCAAAAGACCGTTATTTGGTCGATTATACTCCAAGACGTGAAGTCACCATACAAAATGGGGCGAATGTGTTGTATAATAAATACAAGACAATAGAGGTAGATACGAGAGAGTAACTACCATTTTCTCTCAAAAAACAGAGTTTTTTGTAGCTTCAGTGCCTTAGTGGCTAGCAGAGTAAAAGGGATTACATTCCTTTTACGGACAAAATAGTATAGGTTTCCTTGTTTTTGGAAACCAAAAATAAGGAGCATAAAATGGCTATAGGACCAATTGGCGGCGCGATTTTAGTAAATCAGATGACTCCTGCAGTTACTCCTTTGCAAGGGGGACAATATACCCGTTTTGAACTGCAAAATGTTGCCGCACAGGCAGCTGTTCAAGAGAAACAAAAAGAGGTCGAAGAGGTACGTCCTACCGAAGAAAATCATGCTGTGGATCCTGATCGGGAGCATAATCGACAAGAAGCAGATGAAGAGATGAGCGATGAGGCAAAAACACCAAGAAAGACAGCTTCACAAGAAGAGGCAAAAGAGATAGAAAAAGAAGAAGGCATACATCTATTAGATATTAAAGTCTGATTAGATATAATCTTGCATTCAAGATAAACAGGAATTTTTATGAGTATGTTTGGTGAACACAAAGAGAGAATTGTAACAGGTCTTGCACTTTTGGCAGGCGTTTTAATCGTTGGTTTTATAGATAACTTTTTTCTTATGTGGCTTGTTTTCGGGGCTATATATATTCTTGCTTTTAAAGAGGCAATTTTACTTTTTGGTGTTGAAAAAGATGGATTACTTCCATTCGCAGTTGGGCTCTGGCTTGTTGCAGGAATTTACCCATATGGAGATGACCTTTTTGTCCTTGCCGGTGTTGCTTATGCCGGTGCAGTTGCCTTTAACAAAGAAGTGAAATGGGTAGACTTTTTTCCGTTTGTCTACCCAACTGCCGGAATTTTGTTTATGTTTACGATGTATGAAGAGTATGGTGTGATGGCGTTGCTCTGGCTCGTTGCAGTTGTAGCACTTACAGATATCGGAGCGTATGCAGTTGGTAAGAGCATAGGAAAGACGCCTTTTTGTGAAACGTCTCCAAATAAGACAATGGAAGGCGTAGTTGGCGGCGTAGTTGTCGCAACTGTAGGTGGAATGTTCTTTGGTCTGCCTATTGTAGATTTAGGAATATCTTTTCTTATCTCATTTTTTGTTGCAGTAAGCTCAATATTTGGTGATCTTTTTGAGTCTTCACTGAAGCGTAAAGCGGGTGTAAAAGATAGCGGAAATCTGCTCCCAGGTCACGGTGGTGTGCTTGACAGAATAGACGGCTATCTCTTTGGCGGAATTGTGATGCTCGTTCTGCTTCGAGGACTTGTATAAGTTGTCCTCCATAGTTCTTCTTGGTTCAACCGGCTCTATCGGAGTCAATACCCTTCTTGTCGCCAAACGCTTTGGCATTGGTGTTGAGGTCCTTGTATGTGGAAAAAACATAGAATTGCTCAATGAGCAGATAAAAGAGCATCATCCAAAAGTAGTTGTTATTGCTGAGAAAGTAGATGTCTCTAAAGTCAATCACCCTTGCGTGAGATATGGACAAGAGGCTATTTTAGAGGCCATAGAAGAGGCAGAGAGTATGCTTGTTGTCAATGCACTTGTAGGGTTTTTAGGGCTTCGTCCGACACTAACTGCCATTGCCTGTGGCAAACGCATAGCGCTTGCCAACAAAGAGTCCCTCGTTGCCAGCGGTGCATTCATAGATACTTCCAAAATCCAACCGATAGACTCGGAACATTTCGGGCTTTGGTATCTTTTGCAGGAACGTCCTGTCTCGAAGATGATTATCACTGCGAGCGGTGGGGCATTTCGTGACTGGCCACTGGAAAAACTTGCTCACGCAACACTGGCAGATACTCAAAAACATCCAAACTGGTCGATGGGACAAAAGATAACCATCGATTCAGCCACAATGGTCAACAAAATGTTTGAGCTTTTAGAAGCACGCTGGCTTTTTGGTGAAGGCAAAAATGGCGTAAATAAGTTTGATGCTATTATTGAGACCAAGTCACTTATTCATGCACTCATTGATTTTAAAGATGGTTCAACAACAGCACATTTTGCAAATGCGAGCATGCAGCTGCCTATTGCCTATGCCTTAGATAAACAAATGGATGAAAATATATTAGCACATGTCGATTTAATGAAGGTCGGTTCTCTAGAATTCAGAAAGATAGAGAAAGAACGTTATCCCATATGGGAAATCAAAGAAGATTTACTTAAAAACCCATATCTTGGTGTTGTAGTTAATGCTGCCAATGAAGCAGCAATCGAAAAATTCATTGCTAAAGAGATAGGATTTATGGACATTAGTCATAAGATTATAAAAGCATATGAAAAGTTTAGAGATGCGCCAAAAAGTATTGATGATGTTTTTGCTGCAGATAAAGAGGTGCGGTCTTTTGTTGCTAGATAAAATAGTTGAACTCCTTACAAAAGCAACACCTATAAAGCTTATTATATATACTACACTCTTGGTACTTATTGGTTCAATACCGCTTGTCTATTTTGCTTCTCTAATCGGTGGTGTAGAATATACAAAGTTTTTCTTTACAATTTCAGTCATTCTGCCGCTTATTTTAACACCTATAGTGACTAAACTTCTCATTCGCTTAGCAGAAAATTTGGCATTTGTGCAAGAGAAGCTACAGAAGGAGATAGAGCAAAACAGGAGAAAAGATCTTGTTATGTTTGAGCAGGCTCGCTTTGTTCTGATGGGAGAGATGCTGGCAAATATTTTTCATCAATGGAAGCAACCGCTCAATACGATAAATCTTGCCCTCTTAAACATGAAGCTAGAGCAGAAGCATCTTGATAATACAGATAAAAATTTTACAATTATAGAACAAAATGTGAATTATCTTGCCTCTACAATCGATGATTTTATGTCCTTTTTCGATAAACGAAAACATAGTGAAATAAAACCATTGCAAGAGATTATAAGAGAGATTCACAGTGTTATAGATGCACATATAGAAAATAAAAATATAGGGCTTGAAATTATTGCAGATGAGAGCTATGGCAGAGTGAAAATCGCTTCTTCCATTACACAGGTAGTGCTCAATCTCATAAATAATGCCAAAGATGCTCTTGAAGTGGCAGAAGAGAAAAGTATATATGTGTATTTTTTGACAAATAGTTATGGTTTAGAGATTGAATGTTGTGACACCGGAACTGGCTTAGATGAAAAGATAAAAGAGAAGATCTTTGAACCCTATTTTACAACGAAAGCTAAAACGCAGGGAACAGGGATCGGACTCTATATGTCTAAAGAAATTGTACATAAAGTTTTTAACGGAAATATAGATATAAGTGCAAGAAAAGAGCAACGTAATACTTTGCACCCATATGACAATAGAGAAAAAACCTGTTTTTACATTGCTTTGCCATATTCACAAAATTGTATTTTAGAGGAAGAGAATTATGATACTTAGCATTGAAAGTTCTTGCGATGACAGTGCTGTTGCTGTTACAGAAATAGCGACAAATAAGCTGCTTTTTCATAAAAAGATATCTCAGGAGATAGAACACTCTATATATGGAGGCGTTGTGCCGGAACTCGCAGCACGTCTTCATGCAGAGGCGCTGCCAAAGATACTGCAGCAGTGTGAGTCATATTTTCAAGATCTTAAAGCTGTAGCAGTTACCTCTACACCTGGTTTAGCTGTTACACTTGTTGAAGGGGTAACGATGGCAAAGGCAGTTTCGGTTGCCCTTGATATTCCCATCATCGGTGTCAATCATCTTATTGGGCATATCTATTCGCTCTTTATAGAAAAAGAGGCGACTTTTCCGCTTACTGTACTTTTGGTTTCAGGGGGGCATACACAAGTAATGGAAGTAAAAAACCTGCGTGAGATAGATACGATAGCGAAGTCCATGGATGACAGTTTTGGCGAGAGCTTTGATAAAGTGGCGAAAATGATGGGGCTTGGCTACCCGGGTGGACCGCTTATTCAAGAGCTTGCAAAAGAGGGTGATAGGCTTGCTTATAACTTTACGGTACCTTTGCATCAATCTCCACTCATAGCTTTTTCATACTCTGGACTTAAAAATGCAGTACGTCTGGCAGTCGAAGCAGCAGGAGATGATAAAGAGAAATATAAAGATATCGCCGCTTCATTCGAGCATATTGCCACGAAACACCTGACAATGAAGCTCAAAAAGTATTTTAAATCACATTCGCCAAAAACTTTTGCCATTGTAGGCGGAGCGAGTGCGAATCTATACCTGCGTGAGCAGATAGAAAAACTATTGCAACCCTATGGTGCAAAACTTATACTGAGTGAATTGCAATACTGTTCAGACAATGCAGCCATGATAGGACGCGTTGCAGTAGAGATGTACAAAGAGGGAATGTTCAGCTCATTAGAAGAGTTAGATATTGCTCCAAAAAGTAGACTTTAGCTGAAACAAAACTTAACCAAAACAATTGCTTCGTTAAATAAGACAAATATTATCCGATTTAAAATATACTTCTGCCATCAAAGATAAAAAGCTCTTTATTCAGAAAGTACCGAATAGGTATTTTGGGTTTTTTATAACGCAAGAGATTGCACTGGTGTTTTAAAAATGCAAATGCATTTTGGGCTTTTCGCCGAGAAAAACCTAGTGTTAACGTAGTAAGAGGAATTATTTCCTCTTGCGTAAAAGGGGAACAAAAAAGGTTCCCTTAAATTTTTTAAAAAAATTAAAGGAAATTGAATATGGCAACAACTAAATTCAAAGGTACAGACGTAGAGTTATTAGGAAATGAAGTAAATGTTGGAGACAAAGCTCCAGAGGTAACAGTTGTAAACTCAGATGGTTTAGGCGATGTAACAGTTGGTGGTGCTCAAGGCGAAAAACAACTTATCATTGTTGTTCCTTCACTAGATACAGGTGTATGTGCAACTGAAACTCGTAACTTCAATGCAAAAGCTTCTGAGTTAGAAGGTGTTAAGACTACTGTTGTTTCAATGGACCTTCCATTTGCTGCAGGACGTTTTTGTTCAGCTGAAGGAATCGACAAATTAACTGTTGCTTCAGATTTTAGAAACAAAGATTTTGCTAATGCTTACGGTGTACTTTTAGGTGGATCTGTTCTTGCCGGTGTTACTTGTAGAGCAATCTTTGTAGTTGATGCAAACGGTATTGTAACTTACAAAGAGATCGTTCCAGAGATCACTGAAGAGCCACAATATGACGCTGCTATAGAAGCTGCAAATAAGTAATTTAATTCTTCAAATTACACAATTTTTAAAAATTAAGGTGTCCAACTTAATTTAAAGTGATTAATTCACTCCTTGCCGCCATTGGTGGCAAAAAAGTAAGATGAGTTTTATCTCATTTTATTTCTCCTTCTTTGGGTGTTTAGCTTTGCTAAATACCCTCTTTTTATCCAATCACCATTTAATATTCATTTTTAAGAAAGTCCATATATTGCTTTGATATAATATTTTTATAACTTTAATAGGGGTAAATATGAAAAACAGACTTTTAAAAACAGCTCTTTTGGGCTCATTAATTGTTTCAGCTGCAAATGCTGATATTGCACGATTTGAAATAGGTGCAGGTGCATGGGGACAAACACCTTCTGGAACTGCTACTTATAATGCAGGTGCAGGTGTTGGAGGAACAAATAAGTTTAATGAGAAGCAAGATACATCACCTTATGTGTGGATGTTGATAAAACATCCAATTCCAATTTTACCAAACATAAGATTGGAGTATGTCTCTATTCATGCGCCGGGTAAGGCTACTGGAGAGTGGGGTGGAATTACGGCACCGGTAGATACAGAAAGTACTTTAGATCTCAAAGAGTATGACATCATTCCTTATTATAATCTGCTTGATAATACAATGTGGACGACAATTGATTTGGGTATTGATGTAAAAGTGATAGATGCTGATTATAAAGTATCACCAGTTACAGGATTTACCGGATATGAAAATAAAAAAACAATAGCAATTCCTATGGCGTATTTGCGTGCTAGAGTTGAGATCCCTGCAACAGGATTAGCTCTTGAATCTGATGGGAAGTACATCACATACAATGGTTCTACAGTCTATGATGTGCGTGCAAAAGTAGATTATACTTTTGATTTTATTCCTGTTGTACAGCCTGCGCTCGAAATTGGATATCGTGTACACAAAATCAATATTAATGACAGTAGTGTTGAAGTGAAAAGCAATGTAGATTTTAAAGGTGTTTATGCCGGTCTGATGCTGCGTTTCTAAAAGTTTCTCCAGAGTTTTACTCTGGTTGAAATGGTATAAAATCCCTATCTAAAACAACAATCTCCAACTCAAGTAAAATGCCAAATGCTTCATAAACTCTTTTTTGTGCTTCGTGTATTAAAAAAATTGCATTTTCATATTTTCCCCCGCCGGTGTTGACTAAAAAGTTTGCATGCTGTTCGCTAAAACACATAGCTCCTTGCATTTTTCCTTTTAAGCCGACGGCTTCAATGAGTCTGCCGGCATAATCTCCCTTAGGGTTTTTAAAACAGCTACCGGCACTTGGAGTAGAGGGCTGGTTGGCACGCATCTGTTTAAATATTTCTGCTTTTTCGTTGCTGTATCCATCGTGAAGTTCAAAAGTTGCTTCAAGTATCGGTTCAGTGATGTTTGTGTAACGGTAGCCGTACTCCAGCTTCTCTTTTGTCTTTGTGCCTGAGAGTGTTTCAATGGCGATAAGATGATTAAAAATCTCATACTCTTTGAGACCTGCATTCATATAAACAAGTCCACCGAGTTTTCCGGGCAGATGGGAGAGAAACTCAAAGTTGGTAATGTTGTGCTTTTTACAAAAGGAGGCGATCTTTCCTGAGGGTGTTGCTGCACCAATTTTGAGTATATTATTTTCAATTGTGATGTAATCGTATGTTTTGGTGAGCATCATGAGAGGTGGAGGATTGTTGCCTATGAGAATATTGTTACAAGAACCGATAAGCGTATGGTTATTAAGCTCTTCGCTAGTTGCGTGAGCATCTAAAAGTGCCACATCGAATGTGCCGCCAATTTTAAAAGAGGAGTATTTGGAGAAGTTAATCGGTTTTGTCTGCATTATAAGTAACTCTCCATAGCTAACCCCAAATTCAGCAATAAGTAAATAGTTCTAGTGCTAGACAGATTTTTGCAGGACTAGCCGTAGCTAATTCAATAAAATCTAACGACGCAATAGGGCTATTTACTTATTGCCCGAAGGGAAGTTTAAAAAGAGGGCTACTGCTTCGTTAAAAGGCATTGAAGCTACTAGTAGCTCCTGCAACCTTTTGCCTTACATTAGCCCTCTTTTTAAGCTTCTGAAGTTGGGGTTAGCTATGGAGAGGCACTTATTCAACAAATGTAGGAATTAAAGCAAAGACATGGGTAGAGAAATCTGTCATTTCATTCAACATCCATGGCATCGTTAAAACGATGACAATGACGACACCGATGATTTTAGGAATGAATGAGAGTGTCATTTCATTTATCTGTGTTGTTGCTTGAAATATTGAGATGACAAGTCCCATAACCATACCTACAAGCAGAGCAGGTAGTGCCAAATACAGAGCGATCTTAAAAGTTTCAACACCTAACCCTATTAGTTTTGCTTCCATTTATGAATTCCTTAACTCTTTGTACTCTGTTGGAATTAAATACTCTTCTATTTTTACAAGTGTATCATAAAAACCGTGTTTATAGCCAATTTCAAAGAGTTTATTAATTGCTTTGTACTGGATTTCACTGAGTGCGATGGAGTCATCATTGGCATAAAGTTCAAGATATTTGTCTAGTGTCGGCGCATCGATGCGGACTAAATTACGTTCGATTAACATTTTTGAGAGACGTTCTTTATGATCACGCGCGACTTGTACCGCTTTTGTTAGTGTCGCTTCATATTCAATGGCGCGATTGAGTGGCAGTGAACGGCGAATGGCCATGCCGCCAAGAGGCAGAGGGAGCTCTTCACCGGCTAACTCCTGCCAAATATCCCATAGCTCACGTTCAACTTCAAGGGCATCGTTATAAGTCAATATGGATTCATGAATGAGAACACCTGCGTCAACTACACCATCAAGTACAGCTTGCTCTATCTCTAGAAAGTTCAAGTAAGTTACACGTGCATCAGGGTAGGCGATGCGAAAAAGCATGGCATTGGTAGTGTGCTCTCCGCTGAGAGCAACTTTGAAGTTACGTTTGAGTTTTGCACCTTTTTTCTTGATGACCTTTGGTCCGTAACCTTCACCGAAACTTACAGCAGTTCGAAGCGGAGCATACTCCTCTTTGATGTGAGGATAGAGTGCAAAGGAGATAGCTACAATGTCATAAACACCCTTTAGTGCATCTTCATTGAGTGTTTGAATGTCTTTAGCGATGTTGTCAAATTTGACATCTTTCATACTTACCCAGCCAAATTTAATGGCGTAGTACATAAAGATATCGTCAGCGTCCGGGGAGTGAGCAATTAAAGTTTTTTTCATGGAGATTATTTTATCAAAAAATAACTAAAAGTAAGGCATATATGAAATTAATCAATATAGGAGTATAATAAGTCAAGAAAATGTTAATTATAAGGAGCTTGTTATGAGCAAAAAAGCATTAGTAAAAGTTTATGAGAATTATGATGAAGCAGCAAAAGCAGTAAACCTTCTTCTTGAAAGGGGTGTATTGAAAAAATACATCTCAGTGATTGGCAAAGGAGAGCAGGAAGAGAAAAATGAATTTGAGTTTAATAAGGAGAATAACAATATGATCTTTTGGGGTGAGCAGGGCGCATTTTGGGGCTCACTCTGGGGGCTTTTGTCTGGAGGAATTCTCTTTTGGGTTCCAGGTTTTGGTCCTTTAGTAGCAACCGGTCGTATCTTAGCCGCAATTGCCGGTATGGTAGGTGGTGCAGCAATCTTAGGTGCAGGCGGGGCTATGACTTCCTGGTTTGTTGATGTCGGAATTGAAAAATCTTTGGCACATAAATATGCAGAGATGTTAAAAGAGAATAAAATTCTTCTCATTGTTCATGGAGAAGATGCTGCCGTTGAGATGGCTGAAGATATTTTTGCAGAAGCAGAGAAATAATACAAACAATTTATGATATACTAAAACAATAAGTTTTAGTAATGGACTTCTTCAAAGAGGTCTAATGAAGGCATTTTATTATGGATTTGAAATATCAGATTTTAATTGTTGATGATGTTGCAGATAATATTCAAGTAGCGATGAATATTTTGCAAGAAGATAACTATGACTTCTCTTTTGCTATTTCAGGAGAAGCTGCGTATGAACTGCTTCTTAACAATGAGTTTGATTTGGTTCTGCTTGATGTTATGATGCCGGGAATTGATGGTTTTGAACTGTGTGAGATGATAAAACACAATGAAAAGCTCAAAGATATTCCTGTCGTTTTTTTAACGGCGAAAGTAGATATTGACTCTATTTCACGCGGCTTCAGAGTGGGTGGTGTTGACTACATTACAAAACCCTTTCAAGCCGAAGAGCTTATAGCACGTGTAAAAAATCAGTTAGAGCTCTACACTGCCAAAGAGATTTTAAAACATCAAAATATCTCTTTAGAGACTAAGATTAAACTTGGTGAAGAACGTCTGCTTACGGAGCTAGAAAAGACACAGATTGAGATGATTTTTGTCCTCTCAGGACTTATGGAGTCTGCTTCGGATGAGAGTGCTTCCCATGTGCGCCGCGTAGCAGAAATCTCCAAACTTTTAGCACATTATCATAGAAGTTTGAGTGAAGATGATGAAAATATCATTTATCATGCAGCGCCTATGCATGATGTCGGTAAAATTACCATTCCTCAATCAATACTGCAAAAAGAAGGGCCGCTCACGCAAGAGGAGTTCACCCTTGTCAAACAGCACACGACAAAAGCACATGAGTTTTTACGGCACTCATCAAGAAAAATCATGAAAGCTGCCGATATCATCGCTCACGAGCATCATGAACGCTGGGATGGCTCGGGATATCCACAAGGACTACAGGGTGAAGATATTAATATACTAGGGCGTATCGTTGCTGTGGCAGATGTTTTTGACACAATTTCTCATGACCGAGCTTACAAAAAAGCACTCCCTCAAAAAGAAGCCGCTGAGTATATTTTACAAAATGGTGCAAAACAGTTTGACCCGGCATTAGTGAAGATTTTTGAAGAGCATCTCGATGAGTTCTTGGCTATCGTTTAAGATGAAGTTTTCTCTTCTGCTACTGCTTCTTACTTTCTCTCTTTTTGCAAGCGAATTACACCTCACGACAGAAGAACAAGCTTATATTCAAAAGCATCCAACGATTACCCTTGGTGCTGATTACAGTTGGGCGCCTTATGATTTTGTAGATTCATCTAAAAAGCATGTCGGTATATCTGCAGATTTTTTAAAGCTTGTCGCACAAAAAAGTGGTTTGAAGATAAAAGTAGTAGCAGACAAATGGTACAAAACGATGCAGAGGATGCGGGAAAAAAAACTGGATGGTTTGACCTGTGCTATGAAAACCCCAGAGAGAGAAAAGTTTTTACTTTTTAGCAAGCCTTACGTGAGCATGCCTCTTGTTATCATAACATTAACACAAAACAGTGAGATTAAAAGCTTAGATGATTTGAGTGATAAAATTGTCGCGGTAAATGAGGGCTCTTATCTGCACGAGTGGCTGAATAAACATCACCCTGAGATAAAACTGCTTTTAACCTCGTCCAATGATGATGCACTCGAAGAGGTCTCGGTTGGTAATGCAAATGCTTACATCGGAAATATTGCCGTTGCAACTTACATCATGAAGCATAATTTTTTGGCAAATTTGAAGATAGTAAATAAATTACCAAAACTACAAACAGAAGTTTCTGTAGCCATTGATAAAAACAAACCCCTACTTTTTTCCATCATACAAAAATCACTTGATGCTATTAGCGAGAGTCAAAGACGTGCCATCATCAACAAATGGTTTGATGCAACACTGCTTGATAAAATTAATTCAAAGCTTGCAACGCTCACGCAAAAAGAACGCAATTGGATACAAGAGCATAAGACAATTACCTATAGTGAAGTGAATTGGAAACCTCTCTCGATTATTGAAAATGGGCATATGGGTGGTATGCTTGGTGATTATCTGCAGCTGCTCGCAAAAAGAACAGGGCTGCATTTTGAGTATAAACCTTCCAGATCATGGCCGGGTGTTTTAAAAAGTTTTCAGCAAAATAAGATAGATATGGTCCCTGGTATTGGAGAAAATCCCTATGAGGACTCTCTAGGGATTACTTCAAAAACTTTTGCCTCTTTTCCTTTTGTTTTAGTGACAAAAAATGAAAAATCTTTTATCAATAACATTGACGATATCAAAGAGAAAATTATCACGGTGCCAAAGTATTTTACGAGTTATAACTATCTTAAAACGTATAAAAAAGATATCAAGATTATCCCGACGGACTCTATTTTGGAATCTTTGGAGCTTGTTAAAGAGGGCAAAGCCTATGCTTTTTTAGGACATATGGCCGTTGCTATGTATTATGTCGGAAGATACTATCCTAATGAGCTGCATATTGCAGGTAAAATTGATTTTCGATTTAATCATAAATTTTTAGTGCATAAAGATAATCCGATTCTTCTAAGCATCATCAACAAGTTTATTGACAGCATTACAGATCAGGAGCGTCAGGAGATTACAAAAAGATGGCTGGCGGTTACTGTACATGAGGCTAAAGACTATACACTTTTTTTTCAGATAGCCATTGTGCTATTTTTGCTCATTATCGCTTCACTCTACTGGAATACCAAACTTTCCCAAGAGATAAAAGAGCGTAAGAAGGTAGAGGCACAACTCCATAAAGCCAAAGAAGAGGCAGAGAGTGCGAACCGTTCCAAGTCAGAGTTTTTGGCAAATATGTCGCATGAAATTCGCACACCAATGAATGCTATTATCGGTTTTACCGAACTGCTGAGTGAACAGATTCAAGAGCCACGATTGAAATCCTATGTAAAGACGATTCGCTCAGCGGGTAATACACTTTTGATGCTTATAAATGATATCTTAGATCTCTCAAAAATTGAAGCAGGCAAGATGCAGCTGCAAAAAGTAGTTACAAATGTTTATGAACTTTGTGATGAGATAGGGGCTATCTTTACACCGACGATTCAAAATAAAGGTCTGAAGTTATATATAGACATAGACCCCAGTGTACCCCAAAGTATATTTTTAGATGCTGCGAGACTGCGTCAAATCATTTTTAATCTTATTGGAAATGCAGTAAAGTTCACTTCAAGAGGGAGTATCACACTAGGGCTGCAGACTATTGCGATTTATGAACATAACTCTAAGGTAGATATGCGTATTTCTGTAAAAGATACGGGTGTAGGAATTCCTCAAAACCAGTTAGAGAAGATTTTTCAGGCATTTGAGCAAAAGGATGGACAAGATAATCGAGAGTATGGAGGAACAGGGCTTGGACTTGCAATCTCTAAGCGATTGACAGAGATGATGGGTGGGTCGATTACAGTAGAGAGCCAAGAGGGTGAGGGGTCAGAGTTTATTGTTGTATTGCAGGGGATTGATATTGCCTCTTTACAAAATGCTTCATCTCAACTTTTGGCAAAAAAAGAGAAAGAAGAGAAAGAAGAGCTCATTGTGTTTGAAAAAGCGAAGATTCTTGTTGTGGATGATGTGGATGACAACAGAGAGCTGCTTGTGAAAATTTTTCAAGATACAAAGATAGATATTGATAGCGCAAGGAATGGTCTCGAAGCACTGCAACTCGCAGAGACAAACAGATATGATTTGATAATTATGGATGTGAGAATGCCTGTGATGGATGGGTATGAAGCTACAAAACAGATAAAAGAGAAGATGGATATACCTGTTATCGCACTCACTGCTTCTGTAATAAAAGGACAAATAAAAGCATCAGAGATAGAGATTTTTGATGCATACCTTAGAAAACCGGTACTTAAAAAAGAACTTTTTGCGGCTATGAAGAAATTTTTACCTTATAAAACAGTAGAAAAAGAAGAAGCGCAAAAGATAAATATCTCTGCTGTGTTGGAGAGAGAGCCTCTGTGTAAAGATCTGCTGAAAGATATTTCGCCTCTACTAGAAAAAGCACAAAAAAGTCATAATATGCAGGATATTAAGAACTTCTACAAAGCACTCAATTTGCTGGCAGATGACTACAATGATAAAGATTTACATCTCTATCTTCAAAGGTTTCAAGAGGCCATTGATGCTTTTGATATTGCAGAGATACAAAATCTGTTGCAAATATATGAAAAGCTTGAGAAAGCGATGTAGTTTTACTTTATTTCGTTAGAATTGCGCATATTTATGCAGAGAGTTTTTTTCAGAATTATGACAAAATGACATAATTTCAGAAAGAGTAAAAAAATTCATCTACAATACTACAAAATTTCATAATAAGTGAGTCCACAATGGATGCAAATAAACAAAAATCATTAGACTTAGCTATCAAGCAAATTGATAAAGCTTTTGGAAAAGGTGCTCTGATGCGTCTTGGTGATAAGGACATTGAACCTCTTCAATCAATATCAACAGGCTCTTTGGGACTGGATTTGGCACTTGGCATCAATGGTGTACCGCAGGGGCGTGTTGTTGAAATCTACGGACCGGAAAGTTCTGGTAAAACAACGCTGGCACTACAGATAACAGCAGAGTCACAAAAGAACGGTGGTGTATGTGCTTTTATAGATGCGGAACATGCTCTTGATGTCATTTATGCGAAAAATCTAGGCGTAGACATTGACAATTTGTTAGTATCACAGCCTGATTATGGTGAGCAGGCTCTTGACATCGTTGAGACAATAGCTAGAAGTGGTGCGGTTGATCTTATTGTCATCGACTCGGTTGCGGCGTTAACACCAAAAGTGGAGCTTGAGGGTGAGATGAATGATCAGCAGGTTGGTGTGCAGGCACGTTTGATGTCAAAAGCACTGCGTAAACTGACAGGTGTTCTTAGCAAAATGAACTGTACGGTAATTTTTATCAATCAGCTTCGTATGAAAATCGGTATGATGGGTTATGGCTCTCCTGAGACAACAACAGGTGGAAATGCCTTGAAATTTTACGCTTCTGTGCGTATTGATGTGCGTCGTATTGCATCATTGAAGCAGGGAGAAGCTCAAATTGGTAATCGTGTTAAAGCGAAAGTCATTAAAAATAAAGTGGCACCGCCATTCCGTCAGGCTGAGTTTGACATAATGTTTGGTGAGGGAATCTCTAAAGAGGGTGAGTTAGTAGATTACGGCGTGAAGCTTGATATTATTGATAAAAGTGGTGCATGGTTTAGCTATGGTGAGACAAAACTCGGACAAGGTCGTGAAAATGTCAAAGCGAAGTTTAAAGAGGAGCCGGAGTTAGCAAATGAGATAGAGGCAAAAGTAAGAGAGGCAATGGGAATGAGCTCTTTAATGACGATGGAGATATCTGATATTAACGAGGCAGACGTCTAAACAAAGTTTTAATCAAATTTCGCTAAAATATCACAATTTATTTTAAATAAGGCGGATATATGTTTATAGATAACGTAAGTGCGATAGAAGTAATGGATTCTCGTGGAAATCCAACGGTAAAAGCTACAGTGACTTTAAGTGACGGAACAAATGCAAGTGCTATTGTTCCTTCTGGTGCAAGTACAGGTAAACGTGAGGCCTTAGAACTCCGTGACGGCGGTACGCGTTACATGGGTAAAGGTGTTTTGCAAGCTGTTGAAAACATTAATGGTACTATCTCTGATGCATTAATTGGTATGAGTCCTTTTAATCAGGCTGTTGTTGATGCTGTTATGAAAGAGATAGATGGCACTGAAAATTATGGAAACCTTGGAGCGAATGCAGTTCTTGGTGTTTCTATGGCCGTTGCACGCGCTGCAGCACAGAGTCTTGACATACCACTTTATCGTTACCTAGGCGGAGCAAATGCAATGGTTATGCCGACACCGATGCTTAACATCATCAATGGTGGAAGCCATGCTGATAACTCGGTCGATTTCCAAGAGTATATGATTATGCCTTTGGGTTTTGAGGATTTTGCAGAAGGACTTCGTGCAAGTTCTGAAGTGTATCACAACCTCAAAGCTATATTGTCTCAAAAAGGGCACTCAATATCTTTAGGGGATGAAGGTGGTTTTGCACCAAACTTGTCTTCAAATGAAGAGCCTATTCAGGTGATTATAGAAGCGATAGAAAAAGCCGGATACAAAGCAGGCGAAGATGTCGCAATCGCTCTTGATGTTGCAGCTTCTGAACTCGTTACTGAAGATGGAAAATACAGACTAGATAGTGAAAACCGTACAGTTACAAGCGCTGAGCTTGTCGCTTATTATGAAGATTTATGTGCGAAGTATCCTATTGTATCTATCGAAGATGGTTTAGGTGAAGATGACTGGGATGGCTTTAAACTGATGACTGAAAAGCTTGCTGATCAAATTCAAATTGTTGGTGATGACCTTTTTGTTACCAATGCAAATATCCTTAATGAAGGAATTCAAAAAGGCATTGCAAATGCAATTTTGATCAAACCAAACCAAATTGGCTCTCTTTCTGAGACGATGCTTACTGTTCGTTTAGCACAGAGAAATGGTTACAAATGTGTTATGAGTCACCGTTCAGGTGAGAGTGAAGATGCTTTCATCGCAGATTTTGCAGTGGCACTGAACTGTGGTGAGATTAAAACAGGTTCTACAGCACGTAGTGAAAGAATCGCAAAATACAACCGCCTTTTAGAGATAGAAAATGAAGTAGTGTACGGTGAGTATTTAGGATCGGCTCTTTTTAACTAAGAGATAGAGATGCAAAGAGAAGAACTTTATGAAGAGATTGATACCCAGGAGAGCATAACTCAAAAGTATTTGGGGCTATCTTTGGGAAAGTTTTTTCTTCTTGTCTCGCTTATCATTGCGCTTGGTATCTATTTGGGTATCTTGCTTTATGGAACAAACTCTCTTGAAGTGCTCTTTGGGCTTCAAGATTATGAAAATTATCTACAAGATGAAGTTGCCAGGCTTAAAACTGACAATGCCGAGTTGCAGCGTGAGTATTTTGAACTCAAAGAGATTTCTGCACAATAATCCAATATATTTGCTATAATGTTTACAAAAAATTAGGTGATTTGTATGATGAAACTTTTTCTTCTTCTGCTTTTTATTCCATTAACGCTCTTGAGTCGTGAAAATCCTTTTTTCCCCGTTGATTCAGCACAAGAGATTCCTCTTACATCCAACCAAATCCAAAAAGCACCACCGCTTAAACGTGCAAGCATGACACTTCCTTCAACTGCAAGAACAATAGAACGTGTGACCGTGGAGTATAAAAACCTCGACGGCTCCATTGCAACGAAGAAGATAGAGCTGCACAACGCTGTTGACTGGCATCTGCCTCTTTTTATCTCTCAAAATTATGGTGCATCGCCGGAAAAACCACTCCGCAACAGAACAATCTACAAGAAAATTGCTTCTTTAGCATTTATAGCATTTTATGCTTCGGGTGAAAAACTAAAAGTTGTGACAAAAGATAAAATGATAAGAGATTTTTTACTTGTCAAGCCGCATAGAATTGTATGTGATTTTAGACGCGAGACTGACATACGAAGCTATGTTAAAAAGTTTAAAAAGCCTTCACTCTTTAAAAAGATACGCGTGGGGACACACAAAGGTTACTACCGTGTTGTTATTGATTTAGACGGTTATTACCAGTATAAAGTCAAAAAAGTAAAAGAGGGGTATCTTTTTACGCTTCTGTAAAGTTATTTAAAAAATTTTGAAAAGAGTGAAGAAATTTTAGAACTCTTTTTGAGAGATAGCTGTTGTTTTTGAAACTCTTTTTGCGTTTTTACAAGTTGAATCTTCTCTTCAAGATACTCTAATGAGAGTTTTAGAAATTTGGCATTAAAATTATTCATTATCAAGTATCTTATCTATCTCTTGCATTGCATCATCATTTTTGAGTCTAAATTTTATCTCTATTCTGCGTGAGGCACTTTTGATCTCTCTACCGTGTTTATTTCTAATAGAATCAAGATAAGAGCGGCCGCTGGCAACCAAGAGCGGTTTGAGATGATTCTTTTTTGTAAATTTAAGCGTTAAAAGATAATTCATCACTGCATACGCTCTTTTTTGAGAGAGGTTAAGATTGTAGAGGTAAGAGCCGTCACTGTCCGTGTGGCCTTCAATGATGATTCTATCTATCTGACTTTTTATATTTTTGTTTGCCGTCAATGCACCTACATAGTTGATAAACACATATTTCAGCTCTTTTTTTGCCGAGTTTTTGAGTTTGGCACTTCCTTTATCAAAAAGGATATTGGATGAAAGACGGAGTGAGCCGCTGTTAGGGTCAATTGTCACTTTGCCTTTGAGACTACGTTTGAGCTCTGCTATGACTTTTATTTTAATACCTGTGAGGCTTTTAATCTTTGCTTTTTGTGCTTGAAGTTTCGCAACAAGTGCATCATACTGTGTTTCTTTATCTTCTATAGCCTGTAAAAGTTTGAGAAGTTTTTCATCTTTGAGCTTAAGTGTTTGTTCTTTGTTTGTTAGTTGGTTTGAGAGAATAAGAACCTTGTTATCATAATCTTGAAGTTTTCTGTTTTGCTCCGAAATTGTTGTATTAGATTCATCAAGAAGATTTTGCATAATAATAATTTTATCGTTAAAGTCATCTATTTTCATATTTTTTGAAAGCAGAATATTGTTAAGATTAATTATCTCCTGCGTTTTAAGTTTCAGGGCATCTTTGTTAATGTGAAGTTCATCAAGTGTAGTATTGAGCTCTGCAGAGCGAGCAGCCAGAAGTTTCTTGAGCTTTTGCACCTCTTTGTCTCGTAGCAATAGACTTTGCAGAGAGCTCTCCAAAGAGTTCTCTTTGGATGCAAGATTTGATTTTAAAACGATGGACTTGACTACAATTGCACCAATAAGTAGGATGAAAACAAAAAGAAGTCCTGCCATAAGGTCGGCGTAGGAGAGCCAAAAGTTTGTTTCACTGTTCTTGTCATTTTTGAATAGCATAGGAGTTTATTTCTCTTTGAGTTGGTCTGCTACCATCTTGTGATACCTTGCAATGGAGTTTTGAACCTCACTACTCTCTAAACTGACATGTGTAGCAAAATCAGCGAGCTTGATGACAATTTCTCCTATCTCACTGTCGATTTTGCTAAAGGTTCTGTTGAGTGAATTTTCAAGCTGAGCCGAAAAGAGTTTTGTAGTCTTCTCAAAACTGCGTGTGGCAACGGTAAAATCAACAAGTGCTTTATCTATATGATTTTGTGCTTGCAGTGCTTTTTCGCCTCTGTCCATCTCTTGGAGTGTCTGCGTGAGCTCGTGGGAGACATCTTTAAGTTTGTTACTAAGTTCATGAAAGTTGTGTGTTGTCTGCGCCGTTACTTTCTCAAAGGAAGCAAGATTATGCTCATTCATCTGTCTGACAAAATCAAGGTCAAAGGTCTCTTGCAGCGCTGCTATAAATCTATTCTCTTTAATGTCATACTGCGTATATTTATAGATAAGCAGCTCCTCTTTTGAGTAAAGATATTTTTTATAGCGCTTCTGTACATCCTGAAAATAATATTCTACTTTAGAGAGCCCTCTTTTTTCAAAATAGGTCCAGATGAGTGAGAGTAAAATTCCGTAGATAGATGCAAAAAATGCAGAGCCGACACCATTTAAAAGCATAGAAATCTCATGGTCAAGTGCCTGCGTGTCTTCTACAGAAAAATTCGGCATAGAGAGTGCAATGGCGATAAAAGTACCTAAAATTCCAAGCATTGGAAAGATGGAAGATGCCACTGCCGCAAAGTTGTTGTTTCTGACGTCATCATAGTAGCTGTTTAAAAAGCCTTCAAGGTCTAAGATTGACTTTGTATTCTCTTCAATGGTCAGAGCACTCTCGTCAAGCTTTTTTCCTAACAGATGTTCCATTTTTAGATGTGATGCACGGATTTTACAAATGGAGTAATTTGCATTGTGTTTGATAAAAAGTAAAAAGACAAAGAGGATAAAGGCAATAATCCCAAGTCCATATATAGGAATGTTCAACGGAATGGTATGCAGATATCCTGCGAGCATAACAAGAAAAAAGAGTATGGGAATCAAAGCGATGACAATGTAGTTTGCAAGACACAATGAGCCGGTGTATTTTGATTGCATAGAAGTCCTAATAAGTATTGAGCATACTGATGTTGCTATTTACTAGCAATTTCAGTACCATCCTCCTTCCACCGTTGTGGGACACCGATAAGTTGGCCGCTTGTATAGAGCCCTTTAAATGCAAGCTTTCCGTTTTGATGCCACATTTTAAATTCACCATTCTTATGCCCGTTTTTGTAGTATCCTACTGTTTTGTTTTTACCATTTTCGTACCAGGTTTTTGCTTCTCCATCTTGGATGTCATTTTTATAGTAAGCATCGGATTTTTTTCGGCCGTTAGTGTACCAGGTTCTTACCTCGCCATCTTGTTTTCCATTTCTAAAATAGGCGACAACTGATTTTTTCCCATTGGAATATTTGGCAATATACTCACCATCTTGTTTGCCTTTTCTAAAGTACGCAACTGTTTTGATGCTTTTGTCAGTTCTCCACTCTGTGAGTCGGCCATCTAATTCGCCTTGGTAGTAAGGTACTATCTTCTTTATTTTTCCATTTTTAAAAAAGAAGTAGGCTTTTCCCGTAAAAGGTTCAGAACTTGATTTCTCATATGTTATGCCCTCTTTTTTGACAAGAAGCGCTGCATCTACATTTTTTGCACTGAGTGTAAGGCTAAAAAAGGCCGTTAGTATTGCAAGAATTATCACATTTTTCATCTATTTCCCTTTTGACACGAAGTCTTATATACTGTAAGCATAACAATTTATTTGGTATAAAGGGGTAATAATTGTATTATTTTTTATTATTTATCTCACATTTGGGTAATATGGTAAAGATATGGAGTAATATTTGTATAACAAATAAAATAATCTTGTATTTTAGAGTTTATAATATAAAATAAGTTTATATATGAAAAAAGGGATGTCGGTGAAACATAGTAAAATAAAAAACATAGCAGGCTATTTGGCACGTGCTTTTTTAAAAAATCCGCTCACCCCTATTTTAGCCATTGCTATTTTATCTTTAGGTTATATCTCCTTAGAGATTATGCCGCGTGAAGAAGATCCACAGATTGCCGTGAGTGGTGGTTCTATCATTATTTCAATGCCGGGGGCCTCCCCTGTTGAGATTGATAATGCCATACTCAAACCTTTTGAACGAAAAATTAGTGAGATAAAAGGTGTCAAAGATGTCTATTCGACAGCTATGAATAATGTAGGTATACTTAACGTCCAGTACAAGATTGGCGAAGACAGAGAGAACTCAAACCTTAAACTTTATGACAAAGTTATGCAAAATATGGACTCTTTGCCAGGTGGCGCAATGAATCCGATTGTAAAACCTTTTGATATTGACATTGATGTACCCATTGTAACGGTTGCTTTTTACAAAAAAAAAGATTTAGGAATTGATCATATAAAACTTTATAAACAGATAAAAGATATCCAGCAAGATATAAATGCCATTCAAGATATAGCAAAAACGACCCTTAAAGGGGCAAAACGGCCGCAGTTTAATGTTTTGATGGATTTAGATAAACTCTCAGCTTACCATATATCTGTAATTCAGATTGCTAAGTCGATTCAGGCGATTGCAAAAAATTCTTCTGAGATTGATATACCGAGTAAAGACAACAGATTAGTTGTATTTGGGGTAAAAAATGCTATCAATTCCGTTGAAGACCTTCAAAATCTCATCATTGCCAAGTATATGGGCTCGTTAATTTATTTGAAAGATGTTGCGAAGGTGGAGTATTATTATGATATTCAGAATTATAAAGATGCACTTATCTCTTACAAAGTAGATGGCTCACCTCTGAGTAATCCTGAAGATCAGGTAACCATGACAGTTTCTAAGCTCAAGGGAGCAAATGCTGTACATTTGGCTGAAAAAGTGCTTGATATGCTTAAAGAGTATGAGCCAGAGTTGCAAAAAAATGGACTTGGCTATATCATCACGCGTAACTATGGAGAACGGGCTAATGAAGCGGTAAATGAACTGGTACATCATCTTGTTTTAACCATCGCAATTATCTCTTTGATTCTTATTCCCTTTTTAGGTTGGCGTGAGTCCCTAGTGGTAACAATTGCTGTACCGATGATTTTGGCGGCGACGCTTTTCATTGCCTATATGACAGACCAGACCATCAATCGTATTACTCTGTTTGCTTTTTTACTTTCACTCGGGCTTATTGTTGATGATGCAATTATTGTCATTGAAAATATTCACAGAAGGATGCACCTAAAAGAGACGCAGGATCAAAGTTTTGATCAAATCATTATAGAAGCAACTGATGAGATAGGGCCATCGACAAATATTGCAACGATTGCCATTATGCTAACGATGATTCCAATGGCCTTTGTCGGAGGAATGATGGGACAGTTTATGCTGCCGATTCCGCTTAATGTTCCTGTTGCCTTGGCGGTTTCGCTCTTTGTCGCCTATGTGTTTGCGCCTTATCTTGCTAAGAAGTTTATTAAACGTGCAAAAGGAGGGCATTAAGAATGGAAGAGTTGGTATATAGGATAGTCAGCTCGAAAAAAAATCATCGCAAAGTTGGTTTGATTGTCCTTTTTTTCTTAATATTTGCCATAGCAATGATACCTACAAAAATTGTCCTTGCAAAAATGCTGCCGGGCAAAAGTGCCAATACTTTTAGTATCTATGTCGATACAGCAACAAACTCCACCGTCAATCAGACTAAAGAGGTCGTGGAGTGTGTTGTTAGCGAGATGAAGCATGAAGAAAATGTGAAAAATATGGAGATGTTCATTGGGCAGGGGGCACCGCTTGATTATGCCGGTCTTGTTAAAGGGAGTGCTTTTAAAAGTCTCAAGAATCAAGCTGAAATAGTTGTTAATCTGACAGACAAGTATGAACGAGACGAATCTTCGTATATGATGGTACACCGTTTGCGCCCTATAATTGAGAATAAGTGCGAAAATATTTATAAACATACGCATATCAAATTTATAGAGATGCCTTCAGGACCGCCTACGTATGCGACCATCGTTGCCAATCTTTTGGGTAAAGACACACTGCTGCTTCGTGAGACATCTAAAATTGTACAGCAATCTCTTAAAGAGACAAAAGGTTTAGTAGATGTAGATATTTTGCAAGACAATATATTTACTAAGTACGATATCTATCCTAACGTCGAAAAAATAATTAATTCCAATCTCTCTGTAGAGCAGGTGAGTAAAGTTTTATATATGGCATTCCAGGGAAGTGTTGTTGCAACGAAAGACTCAACACTGCATCAAGATCAGATTCCAATCTTTGTATCACTTAATAAAAAAACAAAACTTTTAGCACATGCAAGCAGAGAAGATCTAGAGCTAAAACTCTCTCGTCTGAAGCTTATGAATCGTCAAGGAATCATGGTACCAGTCAAAGAGGTTGTAACAATCGTTCCAACAGTTTCCAATCCTACAATTTATAAAAAAAATATGAAATATATGGTTTCAGTGACAGCAGAGTGTGATTTAGTTTCGCAGGTCTATCCTCTGATGGATGCACGTGAGATAATGATAAAAGAACTCTCTAAAAAGTTCGATATTAAGCGTTTGACGGGGATGAATACTTATATGTTTGATCTGCAGCTTACAGATAAAAAAACAGGAGAAAAAGTGCTTGTTCGTTGGGATGGGGAGATGAAAGTCTCGCTTGATACCTTTAGAGACTTAGGTGGCGCTTTCATCGCTGCATTAGTGCTGATGTTTTTACTAATGGTTGTCTATTATAAATCTTTTGCACTCAGTGGTATTGTACTTATTGGAAGCTTTTTATCCATTATTGGCGTGATTATTGGGCATTTCTTTACCGATAAGATAGCACTTTTTTTGACAGATATTCATTTCTATTTGACAGCTACTTCTTTGATTGGTTTTATCTCTTTAATGGGAATTAGTGCAAGAAGTTCGCTCTTACTTATAGACTTTACAAAATCACTCATCGAGAATGGTATAGAAAAGAATCGTGCAATTGCAATCTCTACGGCAACACGTGCCAAGCCGATTATGCTTACGGCAGTAGCAATCATTTTGGGCTCTTTACTTTTAGCAACTGACCCTATCTTTGGCGGTCTTGGAATAGCACTCATTTTTGGAAGTATAGCTTCAACGCTTGTCTCTATCTTTTATATTCCTGTTTTGATGGCAAAAACAAAAGCTATCTGTCCTACAGATAAAGAGCAGAATTGTGATGATGGTAAAAGGGGAAGATCTTGACTTAGACGAGATTCCACCGGAGATTCATGAGGATGAATACAGAATATGATAGCATTTTAAAAATAATTCTTGGATAGTGTTGATGAAGTTTTTTCTATTTTCAATCAGCATTAAAAAAAGGAGGATGCCTCTCAAAAAACAAGTTTTACTTACAAGTTTTTAGAGAGAAGAGAAGCAGATACTAAAGTTTGTTCTTTTCGTATTTTGCTTTGAGTTTTAAGTACTCTTTATAATCATCATCGTTGATGTTATTTGCTACAGATTTAGTAGAGTCATTTACATTGTTCGAGATTGTTTTCGTAGAATCACTAGCATTTGTCGTCGCTGTATTTGATGAGTCTTTTAAATCATTCGAGATATGTTTTGTAGAATCATTTGCATTGTTTGTTGCAGTGTTCGATGAATCTCTTAAATCGTTTGATACAGTTTTCGTAGAGTCATTTACATTGTTAGAAACGGTATTTGACGAGTCTCTTAGATCATTCGAGACGGTTTTTGTTGAATCGTTGAGATTATTTGATGTTGTTTTAGTCGCATCATTAACATCATGTGAAACCGCAACTGCTGAATCTTTAAAATCTTTTGTTGCCATTGTGGAACTGTCTTTAAAGTCTCTTGTAGTGTTTGAAGCTGTATCTTTTGTGTCTTCTGCTATTTCTACAGTTGAGTCTCTTACATCTCTTGAAATGTTTGACGTAGTGTCTGAACCACTTTTAACGGTAGCCACTTCACTTGTTTTTAAGTCATCACTCGCTTTTGTTGCTGTATCTTTTGCATCATGGCTTACGCTTGTAACAGTACGCTCACCACTTTTGGAAACTTCTACTCCCCCATCTACACCAGACTTGAATGAGTCTTTTGCATCGTGACTCATAGAAGTCACACCGTCTTTCATGTCCTTGAACATATCACCAAAGCTGAAATCAGCTGATAAACTTGTAGAAAGTGCGAGAGCTGTAACAGCGCTAATTAGTAGTTTTTTTGTCATTTTTTCCCCTTCGATTTGGACTGACT